>PWXP01000306.1 GCA_003561895.1 Planctomycetaceae bacterium
CGCCCTCAGCCGGCGCTTAGCCCGCCAACTCGGCGGCGAGCTGCGCTTCGACTCGGGCGGAGGCGACGGCGCCCGGTTCGCGCTGAGCTTGCCAGCGAGAACCGCCCCCGGGGGTGTATTAGAATGATGCAGTTGTGCGATTGTGCTGTATCAAAATAAAACAGGCGAGCCAAGGATCGCTCGGGCAACAATCCTTAGCTCGCCATAGGGATTCGGAAGCCTCTTCCGGAGCGCTCACGAGAAGGCCAGCGTAGGCCGACTAGAGTTCTTCGTGAGCGGTTCCGTCCACCGGCTTCCGATGCGTCGGGCTTGCCTAGCTTCTCCGTTCCAAGAGGGGACTTGTGAACCGGAATCAACCACCCGACACACAACCGCAAACGTTACACGCACCTTCCTTTTTCAGGGGCCCTAAGTGGGGCTCCTCTCTGTTCCAGCCCAACCTGCGTATGCACCGCCGGGCGGCCAAACGCATCGGATCAGACTGCTGGGATCAAGATAGTCGCAAACCGCGTGCCGTTATGCGGCGGCCTTCTCCGTCCCCTCATCCGGCTCCTCGCAGTGGAGCCGGTGCAGCCGCCGATACAGTTTGCAACGGTCCGTCAACTGCTCGTGCGTGCCCGTGTCGAGAATCCGGCCCGCGTGCATCACGACAACCTGATCGGCCAATGCGATGGAGGCCAAGCGATGGGTAATCATCACGGCCGTGCGGTCGCGGACGAAGGCCTCGAGGGCCTGCTGAATGGCCTTCTCGCTTTCGAGGTCGATCTGGCTGGTGGCCTCGTCGAGGATGAGGATGGCCGGGTCTCGTAGGATAGCGCGGGCGAGGGCGATCCGCTGGCGCTGCCCGCCCGAAAGGCGGCTCCCGCCGGGGCCCACCCGGGTTTCGTAACCGTCGGGCAGGTCGCGTGCGATGAACTCGTGGGCGTGGGCCTGCCGGGCGGCGTTGACCACCTGCTCGAGGGTGGCTCGTGGAAGGCCATACCGGATGTTGTTTATCACGGTGTCGTCGAACAGGACGGTCTCTTGGGTAACGAGGCCGATCTGGCTGCGCAGCTCGGCCGATCGGACGGCGGTTAGCGGCACGCCATCCAGGAGCACCTGCCCTTCGGTGGGATCGTAGAACCGCTCGATCAGATTCGCCAGGGTACTTTTCCCGCACCCGTTCGGGCCTACGATGGCCACGGTGGCGCCGAAAGGAATCTGCAGGCAGACGTCGCGCAAGACCGGCTGGCCGGGCTGATACTGAAAACCGACATGGTCGAAGACCAGGTCGCGCCGGTGCTTTGGGCAGGGGACCGGTTTGGCCGGTTCGGCGACGCGCGGGAGGCGGTCCAGCCGGTCGAATATCCGGTCGCTGGCGGCCATGGCCCGCTGGAGCCGGGTGAAGACATCGGAGAACTTCCGAATAGGGTCGGCGGCCCCGGCCAGGAGGCCGTAGAACAGCAACAGGGCGCCGAGACCCAGCGGGCGCGGACTCATTTGGATGCCCAGCAGGTGGGTGTCGCCCGAAAGGGCCAGCCGAGCGCCGGCCAGCAGGGCCAAGGAAATGGCCAGGATGCCCGTCAGTTCGGTAACCGGGTGGGCCAGCGCGTTGTAGCGGGCCATGCGCATGGCCCGCTGAAAGTAGCGTTTCGCCCCCTGGTGAAACCGGCGCCGCTCCTGCCGCTCGTTGGTGAACGCCTTGACGATCTTGATGCCGCCAAGCGTCTCCTCGAGCGTGGTGTACATTTGGGCCATTTCCTCCATGGCGCGACGGTTCGCCCGCTTCAGCGCCCGCGACAGCCAATGGATCAGAAGCGCCGCCACCGGGGCGACGATCACCGACAGCAGCAACAGCCGCCAGCAGATCAGCGCGGCGCCGAGGAGGCAGGCCGCCATCTTCAGCGGCTCGCGGACCATCTTGCCGAACAGCGCCACCAGCCCTTCGACCACGTTCTGCACGTCGTGGGTGAACCGGCTCATCAGGTCGGCTGCGCCTTGTTCGTCGAACGCGCCGAGGTCCATGCGAAGCGTGCGGCGATAGAACTGCTTGCGCAGGTCGTACGCCGCCAACTCGGCCAACCGGAACACCAGCACGTGATGCCCGATCAGAAACAGTTCCTTCAGCAGCGTGCCGAGCAGGAGCAGGCCCGTAATGACCACGAGGGTTTGGAAGGGATCGTCGGGCAGGTATCGGTCGATGTACGGCTTCGCTCGGCGGTAGGCGGCCTCGGCCCGCCGTTCGGCGGCGATCCTCGCCTCGGCGGTGGCGATGTCCGACTCGATGCGGCGCCGTTGCTTGCCCGACGCTCCCACCTTGGCCGTCTCCAGCCGCGCGACCTCCGCCCGCAACGCCGCAGCCGTTTCGCGGGCGCGTTCAATCTCGTCCTCGGCGCGCTGTTGGAGCGACTCGCCTCGGAAGGCCACCTCGACGAACGGGTACACCGCGCCGATATTCCCTCCCCACAGCAGACCGACTCCCAGCGCACACACGGCCGAAGCGGCGAGCGTCAGCCGGTAGCGAAACGCCAGGCGCAGCACGCGGGAAAAGTTCCTCATGCAGTGTCCCTTGATGGGTGCGGAGCGGGCAGAACGGGGGGTGCCGTAGCGGGCTTGCGGTGTACTGTTGGAGTTCACGCTTTAGCGTGCCGGGGGTCGCGTGTGCTCATTTGGCACGCTATACCGCCCGCGTGCCGTTATTGCGCTTTTGCAGGATGGACATTCTTGCCCGTCTTCGCTTTGACGGGCTAAAGCCCATCCTACGGAAGCGCAGTTTCAGGCCGCGGCGAGCAAAAAGCGTGAACTCCAACGGGGCCCGCGGGCGGCCCTTTTACCACATTCGGGCGTTGCGGCCAAGACCGAACGCAAGGGGACGAATTAATGCCCCCCGCCGGCTGGTGGCACCAAACGCGCCGGCCGCGCACGAAGGGCCCCTTCGCCACTCAGCCCAGCTTTTGCACCTGCTCGACCGTCTCGGCGTGGCTCAACTCCCGGTCGGTAGGCAGCAGAAGGTAGGTCGCCGTGGCCCCGCAGCAGTCGATGATGACCTGGATGCTGTTCGGCGCGTTGTACCCCTGCGGACAGGGTTCGTGGCCGTTGATAAGCAGCCGGGCGCCGACGAGTTCGGCGAAGGCGCAGGCGTTTTCCTCGCGGTAGTCGCGCCCCCACACCAACTCGAAAATGCCCGTCCGTTCGAAAAAGTCGATATCTTCGAGTTCGCGGGAGAAAATCGAGGCGTCGAAATGCCGCTCGTCGCACTTTTCGGGAATGCTGTGCGAGATGAATACCCCGTGCGGCAACCGCAGCGCCAGCGGCGCGCTGCGCAGGAACGGCGAAAAGGCCTCCCGCACCCGGTCGGTCGCCGGGCCGTACATCTGCTGCATCCCCAGGCGGAACAGCAGGTTGAGCATCTGCTTGTTCTTCTGGATGGGGTAGTCGGCCAATTCGGCCAGCTCGTGGTTGCCGAGGATGAAGTGGACCCGGTCGGGGAACTCGGTTTTCAGCCGGGCGATATCTTCGAGCACGGTGTGCGACATACACCCGCCGCTCTCGGGGTACGTAGGCCCGCCGTGGCATGCCTCCTGGAGCACGAGATGCCGGCCGGGGTTCTGGGCCAGGGCGGCCGTGCGTTTGATCAGGTTGAAATTGCGGCGGTTTCCATGCAGGTCGCCCGTAATCATCACCTCGTCGGCCAGTTCCGGCGTCAATTCGACGAGGTTTCCCGTACGTCCCGGCGTTTCGAGGTTGGCCTCGGCGGCCTTCTCGAAGTACCCGATGACCCGCTCAATGTATTCGATCGAAGCAACCATGATTCCGGTAGCGTAGCAGGCGCAGAGGCCGTGGTAAAGGCATCGGGCATGGTTTTCTCCATGCTTTCGAGGGGATCGGCCCAAAATGTTTCGCCGCCATGCCCATTTTACTGCGCTGCGCGCGACGGCGGATGCGGTTGACGTGCCGAAAACGCCGGATGTAGCGATTTTCTGGATACTACGGGTTGCCGGGCCGATGCTCTTCTTGGAGGGCCGGCGCGAGCCCGTTGCGCCGGCGGCAGCGACAAACGTACCAAGCCGTGGGATGGACATTCCTGTCCATCCTACGGGTAGTGACTGACCTGCCGATCGCCTTACGGCGGCGGTCATTGGAGGACGGGCGGCGCGCACACTCGACCCACTTGGCGCCGCCCGAGCGAGCAGAAAGGAAAACAAATATGAGACGAGCGCTTTTCGTCGGCGCGGCCCTGGCCGCGCTGTGGAGTTTCAGCGGATGTGCCCATTCCCACGGGGGGCGGGGCCACATCGGCGGTCATGGTTTGTTCGGTGGGTTGCGAAGCCGCGCGGCCCGCGGCACCGAAGTGGTCCCGACCGGTCCGCCCACCGGCGCGGTCGCGTATCCGTACTACACCACCCGCGGCCCGCGCGATTTCCTCGCCGACGACCCGCCCAGCATCGGACCGTAGGCCGGATGATCCTCACTTCCCTACACGGCCACGAATAACCGCGGCTACTCGCCGGCGGCGCGGAGCCAGGGGAAGATGGTGGGCGTGTGGGGCAGGATTTCCTCGGGCGTGAAGAGCATGCCGATTTCGCGTTCGGCTGCTTCCGGCCCGTCGGAGGCGTGGAGCAGGTTCAGCCGGTTGCTGCAACTGAAGTCGCCGCGGATGGTTCCCGGCTCGGCGTCGCGGCCGTTGGTCGCGCCGGCCAGCTTCCGCATCACGGCAATGGCCTCCAGCCCTTCGACCACCATGGCCACCAGCGGCCCGCTGGTGATAAAGGCCTCCAGGGGCGGATAGAAATGCTTGCCGACGTGCTCGGCGTAATGGCGGCGGGCCAATTCGGGCGTCACGCGCATGAGCTTCAGGGCAATGATGTTCAGCCCCTTATCCTCGATGCGCGCGATGACCCGCCCGGCCAGCCGCCGCTCCATACAGTCGGGTTTGAGCAGGACGAGGGTCTGTTGCAAGGGCTGTCTCCGGTTTTGGAGTGTTGCTGGCAGACCACTGGACACTTCGGCTGCACGTATTCAGTTGGCGGTTGCGCACGACTGTTGTGTGGCGTGGACACGTGCCTTTAGATGCGATCGATGCCCAGTACGTCGAATGGATTGACGGCCAGGATATGGGTAAAGCGAGCAAAATGCGAATCGTTAAAGGTCAGGAGTCTTGGGATGCCCTGTTCGATCATGAGGGCTGCGAGTCGCGCGTCGTGTGACGACTTACCAATTACGTGGTAGTTGACCACCAATTCTTTCCAACGTGAAAGCATTTCCAGAGGTTCCGGCGTCACGCTAAACTGGCGTTGGATACGGTCTAACTGCTCTATTGCGGCAGTGGGAGAAAGTGCCAAGCCGGCATTGGCAGCGTTCGCAGGGCGGGTACAGACGGCGTATACTTCGTAGAGAATTTGCGGACAAATTGCGAACTGCTCGTGATCGCGAGTATGCAGCAGGGCAATGGCCTCCAATGCGGGTTCCTGATGCGGGTGCCCAATTTGAATGAGCCGCAACAGAACATTGGTATCCACCAGGATCATTCTTCTCCCTCGTAGATACTCTCTCGGCTATCATCGGCTGGATGGGCGACCCGCACGCCGTTGGCCGCCAGTCGGCGCAGCATCTGCATCCACTCGTCAGAGTGAGGC
>PWXP01000243.1 GCA_003561895.1 Planctomycetaceae bacterium
CTTGAAGATGCGCACCCGTCCGTTGGCACGATTAAGAACGTGATAAACGTATCCGCCCAGCGTTATCCGTTTCGGCCTTCCCATTCCAGTAGGATAGCAATCTATCGCGGATTGTCAAGAATAAAAGTACCGGACACCTTTAATTCCTGTCGGGGCCGGCTACCGGGCCAGGGGGGTCCAGACCTGCATGTACGAAAGGCCGCGATTGGCCCAAGCGTAGTAAGGAACGAGCGTGATGCGAACGGTGCCATCTTCCGCCGGCTCCAACTGGCGGGGATCGAACGTCCGATACAGTGTGTCTTCCCAATTGGCACCCTCTTTGGGCTGCGGCGCCGGGTCCACGACATCGCGAATGAAACGGTCCCGGCCCACAAACGTCAATGCCGTACCGTCCAGGACGGTTACTCCACCCAGGAGGTCGGCCTCGTGCCGAGGGGTAAAGACGATGTTCTCCGGCAGAAACACGCCGTCCTTCCAGAGCTGCTCGCCGTCTTCGTTCAAAGGCGCCTCCAGGCAGTAGACCACCGGACCGCGCATGACGGCAATTCTGTCCCGCAGTTCCGCGACGGCCGGGTGCGCCTCGAGCAGGCGGACCGGCATCGGCAGGTGCAACTCGATCACGTCGCCTGACCTCCACGCGCGCCGCACGGCCGCGTACGTGCCCGGTTCCGCCGCGCCGTCGATCGGCCGACCGTTCACCTTGACGGTGGCCGTGTCGGCCCAGCCGGGGATGCGCAGCCGAACCGCCGTCGGCTCCGCCGGAGCCCGGTCCACCGTAATGCGAACCTGCCCGTCCCAGGGATAGTCGGTCTGCTGGGTCCAACCGACCTTTGCGCCGCCGGGCAGCTCTTCATTGAACGTGTTGCTGCCGTACAGGTGTACCCACACGGCGCCGTCCGAAACGCTGTATGCCCAGTTGTGCAGCTTGGCGATCGTACGCCCCACGCTCGGCGGGCAGCAATAACAAGAATGCACCGCCCAGCGCGCGCCGGTGCGGTGGCGATGATCGCCGCGCTCGGTGGCGTTCCAAGCCAGCGGGTTGCAGTAGAAGAACCGCTTGCCGTCGAGGCTCACCGCGGAAAGCATGCTGTTGTAAAGCACGCGCTCGACCATGTCGGCGAATCGGCCTTCGCCGGTAAGCAGCAGCATGCGATAGTTCCACATGGCATTGCCAATGTTCGCACAGGTTTCAGCATAGGCCGTGCGGTTGGGTAGATAGTAGTCGGCCAGGAACGCCTCGTGAACCGGATCGCCGCGGGACGACCGCCCACGCCCCCCCTGGCCCACGGCGCCCGTCACGTACATCTTCCGGGTCGTCACGTTGTGCCAGATGCGTTCGAGCGCTTCGAGGAGCGCCGCGTCGCCCGTCTCGGCGTACAGGTCGGCGGCGCCGCAGTACAAGTACATGGCGGTGACGGCATGGCCGACCGCCTCACGCTCCTCCCGAATGGGGACGCGATTCTGCGTTTGGTCGGTCCCCCCGCTACGGTGGTTGCCGCCGGGTGCGGAACCCCGGTTGCCGATCATGATCTCGGCCAGCGTCAGGTAACGTGCTTCGCCGGTCGTTCGGTACAGATCGATCAGCCCCATGTAAACCGACGGGTTCCACGGGAAATTGGTCAGCCGAGGCGGGCGTGGGCGGAACTCCCCGTCGAGGAAATCGGCGGTTCGGACGGCAATGCGCAAGAAGCTGTCCTTGCCCGTAGCCCGATAATGCACGGAACCCGCCGTGAGCAGGTGCCCCATGTTGTAGAGTTGGTGGGTGTAGGGTATGTCCAGGGGTTCCACGTCGTCACGCAGTTGGGCGTTCGTGGAGATGAATCCATCGTCCCGCTGCGCCTTGCCGATGACCTCGATCCACTCGTCCATGAGCCGGTCGAGCGCCGGGTCCTGCGTGATCTCGTAGATGAGCGCGACCGATTCGAGCCATTTGTAGCAGTCGCCGTCGCTCCAGTTGGTGCTGCGATAGGGGCCTTGTTCCAACCCGGCCGCGATCCGAAGGTTGACCAAGTGCTCCGAGTTGTCCGGGGCGAGTAGTCCTTCATGCACGGCCGGAACGGTGGCCGTTCGACACAGTTCCAGACGCCGCGCCCAAAATCCGTCGGTCCACCGCACGGCGCCCGCCCGAACGCTTCGCAGTGTGGCGTGCGGACTGCTCGATGTATCGACGCCCCAGGATTGCCTTGTGAAAGCGGCACAACACGTCAGGATCCCAAGAAACCCAACGGCCAGCCGACTCATTTTGCCGTTCGCGGCGAAGTTCATACTCATCGGTATTCCTCTCTTGCTAGAACACATTCGGGGACTGATTTCCAAGTGCGGATTCGCAAGGCCCGAGGGGCCACATGGCTTTGCCGCCCAGGCCCGTGTGCCTCACGAACCCCACTGTGCCTCACGAACCCCACTGTGCCTCACGAACCCCACTGTGCCTCACGAACCCCACTGTGCCTCACGAACCCCACTGTGCCTCACGAACCCCACTACTCCCATTCATTATACATAGGAGAACTCGAAAGCCGCAACTCACTATTGCGTCAAAATAGATTCGATTTTGCGACACGGCCAACCGGGGTATGAGGCAACGCGCGGCCCAAGCGGGACGCCATTCTGTTCGACGGACAGTTGGCAGGACGCTCGCGGGTGATTGATGGGTGGCGAATGCCAGGTGTACGATACCACGGTTCGAGGCCGGCGAACCGCTGGAAATTGGGAAGACGAACGCAAAGTCCTGGCGGCATGGGCCGCTGCGCTGCGCAAACCGCTCGGACTGATGGCCGGATACGACGTGCTCGGTCGTATCCTGCGCGTCGAAAAGGTGAAGCAGCCATTGGCAGAGACCGATTGGACCCTCGATCAGATCGCCCCGGTGGCCGGCTTCAAGCACACGTCGTACCTGTCGGTGGCGTTCTTGCGCGAAACGGGCCTTGCGCCGGGCGAATATCGCGCGACCCACCGCCCCAGAATGGCTCAATGACCTGCCGCGGAGCACAATCGGGGGCGCGCTTCCTCCTCCCATCCCTTCGCCCGCTCCAGCGCCCGGTCCCAGCCCTGGCGGAGGCGGGCCATTTCCTCCGGCGGCCGGGCGGAGGTGAAGGTCCGGTCGACGGCCCAATTATTCGCAATGTCGTCGCGGCTGCTCCAGTAGCCGGTGGCCAGGCCGGCGTGGTACGCGGCGCCCAACGCGGTGGTTTCGATGTTCTGCGGGCGCACCACCGGCGTGCCGAGCAGGTCGGCCTGGAATTGCAGCAGCGGGTCGCTCCGCGACGCGCCGCCGTCGACGCGCAGCTCGGTGAGCTTCAGCCCGCTGTCGGCCTCCATTGCGGCGATCAGGTCGGCACTTTGGAAGGCGATGGCCTCCAGGGCCGCGCGGCAGAAGTGGGCGCGGCCCGTGCCGCGGGTGATGCCCACCGCGGCGCCGCGGGCGTACGGGTCCCAGTGCGGCGCGCCCAGGCCGGCAAACGCCGGCACGAGGAACAGGCCCCCGGAATCCGGCACCGTGGCGGCAAGCTCGCTCACCTCCTCGGCCGAGCCGACCAGCTTCATCTCGTCGCGGAGCCACTGCACCACGGCGCCCGCGATGAACACCGATCCTTCCAGCGCGTACTCGGTGCGGCCGCCGGCCTGCCAGGCGACGGTCGTCAGCAGGTTGTTCTCCGAGGGGACCGCCTCTTCGCCGGTCGTCATGAGCAGGAAGCACCCGGTGCCGTAGGTGTTCTTGGCCATGCCGGGGGTGAAGCACGCCTGGCCGAACAGGGCCGCCTGCTGGTCGCCGGCCATTCCGGCAATCGGGGCGCCCGCGGGATGCAGGTTCGCGGCCACGCGGCCGTACACTTCCGAGCAGGATCGGACCTCGGGCAGCATGGAGCGGGGAACGCCCAGCAGGTCGAGCAGCTCGTCGTCCCACCGGCCCGTGTGGATGTTCAAAAGCTGCGTCCGGCAGGCGTTGCTCAGATCGGTGGCGTGGACCGTGCGTCCAGAGAGTTGGTACAGCAGCCACGCGTCGACGGTGCCGAACATGAGCTTGCCGGCCTCGGCCTTCGCCCGGGCGCCCTCGACGTTATCGAGAATCCAGCGTACCTTGGTCCCGGAGAAGTACGGGTCGATAACCAAGCCGGTCTTCTCGCGGATGATCGGCTCGGCGCCGTCACGTTTCAGTTGGGCGCAGAAATCGGCCGTGCGGCGGTCCTGCCACACGATGGCGTTGTACACCGGCTTGCCGCTTTCGCGATCCCACACGACGGCCGTTTCTCGCTGGTTCGTGATGCCCAGCGCGGCGATGTCGTCGGTCGCGAGGTTCGCCCGGGCGAGGGCCTCGGCCGCCGTGGCGCTCTGGCTGGCCCAGATTTCCAGAGGGTCGTGTTCGACCCAGCCGGGCCGGGGGTAGATCTGCCGGAACTCCTTCTGTGCACTCGCGACGATGCGGGTCGACCGGTCGTACACGATCGCCCGGGAACTGGTGGTGCCCTGGTCGAGGGCCAGGATGTAGCGTTCGGTACTCACGGCACTGTCCTCTTCGGCCGGCAGGGCGACGGGTCCATGTCTTCGGCAACGTCCTCTTTGGCCGGCACCTCGGCCAGGGTGGGAATCTGCTGATCGGCGAACTGCTCGGCCTTCCACCGGCCCACGTCCCGCGGGCGCAGCTCGGCCAGAGTGGCGCGGCGCACGTCGAGGTCGATCTTACCACCGGGCATGCGCGTCGTGGTGCGGTCGTGGATGCAGACAATTTGCCCGTCGGCGAACTCCCGCAGCGCTTCGGAGATGGACGTGTCGTTTGTCATGCCGTCATTGCGTTACGCCTGCTCGCCCAGCACGTCGTTGAGCACGTCTTCGTTGACGAAAATGGGCAGGGGGGGGTCGCACGTGACGGCCACGGCGATGGCGTCGGAGGGCCGGGCGTCGATCGCGAACAACTCGCCCTCGTGCCGCACCCGCAGCCGCGCGTAGTAGGTGTGTTCCTTCAACTCGCTGATCATCACGTCTTGAAGCTCCGCGCCGAGGCCGTCGACCACCGCAACGATCAGATCGTGCGTCAGCGGCCGCGGCGTCTTGAACCCCTTCACCCGGCGGTCGATGCTCGTCGCCTCGAAAATGCCGATCAGGATCGGAAACGTCCGGTCGCCCTCGACCTCCTTGAGGTAGATGACCTGCTGCTCGTCGACTTCGCTGATGATGATGCGCGAGAGTTCCATGTGTACGGGCATTTGAAGTTCCTCCCCTACTCATTCTTGGGGGCATCGTAGGCGTTGGCGTTCGCGCTTTCGCGTGCGAACCCAGTATGGGCCAAATCCGGCACGCTAAAGCGTGAACTCCAACGGCAGGCCCATTCCTGCACTGTATTCTAATGCGGCGAACCCGCCGACGGCTAGGGGTGGCCGCGAAATGCCCGCGACGGACCGCGGCCGCACGGCCGCCACGCCTCCTGCGCACTTTCGCCGGCGCATCAGCCACGTCGGTGATTCGAAACAGCGCCTCCTCACACGCTTTATATACTCGCCGCGGGCTAAAACTGCGCATTTCCGTAGGATGGGCTTTCGAGCCCGTCATAGCGAAGACGGACAAGAATGTCCATCCTACAAAAGCGCAAAAACGGCACGCGGCGAGTATA
>PWXP01000652.1 GCA_003561895.1 Planctomycetaceae bacterium
AGCTGTCGGTACGGTGCCGAGGCCGTCGCAACAGCCTGCTGCATAAGCCGATAGAAGAGCATTCCTCGTGATCTTGACGTCCGGCGGTTGAATCGAAAGGTGTACTCATCAAGGTAATATTTCAGATGCTTGCCGCTGACGGCGCCTTGATGTACGCCAAGCAGCCAGCGCTTCAAGAGCGCCGCAATCCGGTGCACGCCCGGCATGGCCACATGTGCTGGATCCCCAGGCTCCGATAGCACGATCCTGCTGTGCGTGTAGCTGTGCTCACTCAGGCTGCTGTAGCCGCTCCAGCCATCGGTCAGGATTTCGGAGCCTGAGTCAACCACCTCGCAGATGAAAGGCACAAGGCTATCGCCTGACACATCCGGGACCCGCCGCATCCGAATACGCCCGAATCCTTTCGGAGAGAGAGCACCTCGACCGCAATCACAACGGTCTCCTTGTTCTCGGTGCCGCGCCCCCGTTTTCCGCCCTTTTCCGCGCTGCCAACGTACCCCTCTGGCCAACGGGCGCGAGAAAGGTAACTCCGGCAGGCTGCTTCGTCCGCAAACCAGCGGTCGAACTCCTGCAGATTCCGGGGGGTAATCGATGCCTGCCACAGGCGAGGGGAAGGTTTCCATGCCCCAAGACACTACATGTAGTGGTCACTTGCGTCAAGTGGATACCCCGTTTTCTTATATAACGTCTATCCGGTCACAGCGTACGACGTTCCGAGAAGGCAACGACCATGAAACGGATTACCCGGGACCGACATCTCACTCCTGAAGAAGCCGCGAAGGCTCACACCAGGCATTCCCCCCGGTAGCTCAGGTCGAGCAGGTCCATCGGGTGCATGACGCGTAGGGGGAGCTTCCGGCGGCGGACCTCGCGGCCGATCTGCAGTAGGCAGCCGGCGTTGGCGGCCAACACGAGGTTGGCCCCGGTGGCCACGATGTTGTCGAGCTTCCGCTGCGCCAAGCGGTCGGCCATGGCGGCTTCGTTCAGATTGTACGTGCCCGCCGAGCCGCAGCAGATTTCCGTCTCCGGCAGGTCGCGCAACGTGAGGCCGGGAATCGTGCCGAGCAGGTTCCGCGGCGCCTCGGTCACCTCCTGCGCGTGGCCGAGGTGGCAGGCGTCGTGGTAGGTGGCCACCTCCTCGATGCGTCCGGGCGGGCACAGCAGGCCGAGGTCGTCGAGGAACTCGTGCACGTCCATCACCTTCGCGGCGAACTTCTCGCGGTGCGGCTGGAGGCCGTCGTGCCAGTGGACACCGTACTCCTTCATCATGGCGCCGCACCCGGCGTGATTGACGACGATCGCGTCGCAGCGGTCGAGTTCGAAGGCGACGAGGTTGGCGTCGGCCATTTCGCGGGCCTTCCGGCTGCTGCCCGCATGCAGGTGAACGGCACCACAGCAGCCCTGCCCCTCGGGGATGAACACGTCGCATCCGTTCTGCTGGAGGACGCGGAGGGTTGCCCAATGGGTGTGGCGGAACATGACGTCGGCCACACAGCCGACGAAGAACCCGACTACCGCCCGCTTGCGCCCCACGGCCGGCAGGAAGCGGGGCAGGCGGGGCCCCTGGCGGACCGGCGGCGGCAGCAGTCGGACCATTCGCCCCATGCGGCCGGGCGCCAGGCGGAGCAGTCCGATCCGTTCGGCTGCCGCCCAAAGTCCCAGCCGCTGGGCCATGCGAACCGGCGCCAGCACCGCCCGCAACCGCTCGGCGTACGGGAACAACCGGTACAGGACGATCTCGCGGAACCAGTCGAACTGCTGTTCCACCTTTGCCTGCTGTTCGGTCTCGTGCACGGCCACACGGAAAGGCTCGATCAGCCGGCCGTACTCGACGCCCGAGGGGCAGGCCGTCTCGCAGGCACGGCAGTCGAGGCACAGTTCCAGGTGCCGGCGCATCCGGTCGGTCAGCGGCGATTGATTCTCGGCCACCATGCGCATCAGTTGAATTCGGCCGCGCGGACCGTCGTTTTCATCGCCCAGTTCCGTGAACGTCGGGCATGTGGCCGTGCACAGGCCGCAGTGGACACACTCGAGAAAGAGGTGGTGGTCGACGTTCCGCGCCGGATTGTGGTCGGCCGGGGGGTTCGAGATGTCGCCGCGCGTCGTGTCCATAACAAACAGCCTGCCTAGAATATCCAGCGTCCGGGGTTCAAGATGCCTTCAGGATCGAAACGTTCTTTGATTGCCCGCATGACCGGATGCGCCGCCCGCGGCGGCCCCCATACGTCGTCGCGCGTCAGCCCGGTACCCGGCGGCGCGTCGAGCACAACGAGGTTACCGTCCAACAGCCGGGCGGCCGGGCGGAGCTTTGCCAGGACGGCCGGCAGGTCGCCGGCCGCCTCCTCGGAGAGGCGGACCTTGACCACACCATCACCGGCATGGGCCGCCACGGCGCATGCCGGGTCCACCTCGGTAATGCTGCCAATGAGCGCTCCGAGGCGGCCGGGCCGCACGTTCGCCTGCAATTGGGCCGGCACTTCGGTCATCCACTGCCACATGGCCGCCGAGTCGGCTCCGTCGAGGAGCCTTATTTCGCGGGCCGCGGAATCCTGCCACTCGGCGCGCAGGCGGTCGACCATCCACGGGACCTCGGTACGGCTGCCTTCGAAGCCGACCAGCAGCCGGACGGTACCGTCGTCGAACCCGCCGGCCGGCGCGGCCTCGGAGCCCCAGCCGGCGTTGAGTACGTCCGCCGAGACGGGGCGGGCCGGCGACCGGGCAAGTCGGCCGAGCAGGTCGGTGGCGGCGTCGAAGCCCGGCAGCTTCGCCACCAGCAGCGCGGCCGTTTCGGCGACGGGTCGCACCATCAGGCTCACCTGGGCGATCACTCCCAGCGTGCCCAGCGTGCCGACCAGCAGCCGGGGGACGTCGTAGCCTGCCGCGTTCTTCACCACCCGCCCGCCGCCGGCGAAGACCTCGCCCCGGCCGTCGACCGCGCGGAGGCCGATCAGGTAGTCGCGCACGGTGCGGTGGCCGAACCGCCGGGGGCCGAAGGTATTGGTCGCGACGAGCCCGCCGATGGTCGCCCGATCCGGCTGGGGGGCGTCGATGGGCAGTCGCTGGTCCCGGGCGGCCAGCACCTTGGCCAACCGGGCGATGGTCATGCCGGCTTCCACGGTGATCGTCATGTCGTCGGCGGCATGGTCGAGGACGCGGTCCATGGCGGCGGTGGCCAGCCCGAGGCCGGGCGCCTCGGGCGGCGCGCCGTAGTGCAGCCGAGTCCCCCCGCCCAAGGGGTAAACGGGACATCGTTCGGCGCCCGCCCGGCGCACCGCCTCGGCCAGGGCCGCTTCATCGGGCGGCGCCGCCGTCGTGCGAAGGGGCAGGTATTCGGCCGTGGCGCAGGTCATGGGATGTCCGAACGGTTAGGCGGGAAGGAGTTTGCCAGGGTTCATGCGCCCGTGCGGATCGAACGCCTCGCGCAACCGACGCATCGCGCGCAGGTCGGCCGGGGCGAACAGCCGCTCCATAAACTCGATCTTCTCAATGCCAATGCCGTGCTCGGCCGTCACGCTGCCGCCGCAGGCGATGCATTCGTCGAGCAACTCGCGGCCGGCGGCCAGGGCGCGCCGCACCTCGTCGCGGTCGCGCTCGTCGAACAACAGGATCGGGTGGACGTTGCCGTCGCCGGCGTGCGCGACGTTGACGATCCGCACTTGGTGGTGCCGGGCGATTTCGGCAATCCGGCGCAGGATGTGAGGCAGGCGGGTGCGCGGCACCACGCCGTCCTGAATCATGTAGCTGTTGCTGAGCCGGCCCACGGCCCCCACCGACAGCTTCCGGCACTTCCACAGCGTCTCCCGCTCCTTCGCCGTTTGAGCTTCGAGCACCTCGCAGGCGCCGTTGCTGCGGCACAACTCGACCATCTGCCGTTGCTTCTCCTCCAGTCCGACGGCCGGCCCGTCGAGTTCGATGATGAGGATGGCGCCGGCATCGGGCGGGAACCCGAAATGAAACGCCTCCTCGACGGCGCCCAGGATTCCGCGGTCCATCAGTTCCATGGCGGCGGGAATGATGCCCGCCGCAATAATCCGGCTGACCGTCGCCGTGGCGTCGTCGACCGAGGTGAACGCGGCGCGCAGGGCGCGGTGGTTCTCGGCAGCGCGGGTAAGGCGCAGCCACACCTTGGTGATAATGCCCAGCGTGCCCTCGCTTCCGCAAAGGACCGCCTGGAGGTCGAGCACCGCCGGGTCCTCGACGGGACCGACCTGCAGGATGGAGCCGTCGGCCAGCACGGCCTCAATTCCCAGGACGTGATGGACGGTAACGCCGTCCTTCAGCGTATGGGGTCCACCGGCGTTAGTGGCCACGTTGCCGCCCAGCGTGCTTGCGCCCTGGCTGGAGGGGTCGGGGGCGTACTGGTAGCCGGTTCCGGCCAGGTGTCGGGCAAGTTGGATATTCGGCACGCCAGCCTCCACCACCGCAAGTCGGTCCGGCAGACTGAGTTCCAGTATGTGGTTCATGCGAGTGAGCATCACGACCACTCCGCCTTTCGTTGGCGTACACCCACCCGCCAGGCCGGTCCCCGATCCGCGAGAAATGATGGGCACCTCGTGCTTCGAACAGGTCTCGACGGCCGCCACCACCTGCGCGGTCGAGTGCGGGAAGACCACGGCGTCCGGCCGGTGCCGGTCGACGGTGAATGCGTCGCAATCGTAGACGGCTAGTTCCGACGGGGCATGGACGACGTTCTTCGGCCCAAGCCTCCGGCGCAGGTCGGCAATAAGTGGTGGGAGTGCCATAGCCCAGAATTATACCCTAATTCGGCGCAGCTTGCCTAGTTGTGCACGTCGGAAGGCGCCGGCATTTTGCGCGGACCATTTTGCGCGGACCGTGCTTGGAACCCTCGGACAGAGCGACTACACTAGAATGGATAATGTCCCGCTTTTCTCGCCAGGTAACCCTTCACGAGCCGAACGGGGGCGGGTTCATTTTTCGGCCATCCGACACTATTTTCAGGGAAAGACGATGCCCGAAAAATGGAACCCCCCCTACTGGCCGAATGAGATAGTCCCATTTTCGCGGCGAAATAACGTTATCAACGAGTAGTACCTTCTCCGCCGCAACCATTGGGGCAGCCCCCGTGAAGGGCTACTTCGCCAGTTCACCAGTGGGCGGTCGGGATGATAGAGTAGAGTCCGTTGCCGGAGCTTGCCGGCTGGTACTCTTGTGGGAGAGACGCTTTGCATTGTTCTAGGGCTATGTACATTGCGGGTCAACTGAGCCGGCCAATAGGCTGGTGCTTGGCGGTTCTCTTACTCGCCGCGTCGGCCACGGCACAGTCCGACGGCACCGGGCCGGCTCCGCCGGCCGAGGACGCCCCGAGGGCGCCGGCGATTGAGGAGTCGCCGCTACCCACCTACATGGTGCCCGATAAGGATGGAAACCTCGTGGAGATGCCCGGCTTCAGCTACGCCGATTTTCTAAAGGCCTACGAAATTCTGGAAGGCTTGGCGCAACAGGACCCGCGGCCTCCCTACAGTATCCAATGGCTCTCGGTGATCGGCGAGGCCACCAACGGCCACGCTGAACTGGTGCTGACCGCGCGCGTTCTGGTTCACGAGCGGAGGTGGGTGCGGGTGCCGTTGCGGCTCGATCAGGCCATGGTGCAGGCGCCGGTGGAGTTGGACGATCCGGACGCGGCCGAGGCGTTCCTGCATCCGGACACGGATGGGGAAGGCTACGTGTGTTACCTTCGCGGAGAGCCCGACGAGCGGCACACGATCAAACTGAAACTGCTGGTGCCGTTGAGTACGGCCGGGGGGCGTACGCGGCTGGCCCTGCGGTTGCCGCGCGCGCCCACCTCGGAATTGAAGCTGAAGGTTCCGATGACCGAGGTAGCTGCCGAGGTATCGGAAGGGACGACACTGATGCCCCCAACAAGCAGCGAAGACGGCACGGAACTGAGCGTGCTGGGGGTGGGAGGCGATTTCCGGCTCTCCTGGTATGAACCCGAAACCGACGCCGCGGCCATCCCGGTAGTGCTCCAAGCCGACGGCGCCGTGTCGGCCCGCATGGACGGTCAAACGATCGCGTGGAATGCGAACGTTTCGGTGCGCAGTTTCCGGGCTCCCTTCGATCGGTTCCAGGTGCGTTTGCCGCCGCACGCGGAATTGGTGCCGGACGATCCGGCGGGCTACAGCGTGGCGCCGGTCGATTCCGAGGAAGCCGATCCCTCGATGGGCCGGTTGGTCGAGGTCCGGCTCGATAGGAAGACCTCGGGGCCGGTGGACGTTGCCCTGGCGGCACGGCGGACCGTAGAGGGGGAGCCGCCGCCGAGCGATTGGCTGGACTTGACCGGATTCGCGGTGGTCGACGCGGTCCGGCAGTGGGGGTACCTGGCCGTAATCGTGCCGAACGACTGGCAAGTGCTCTGGGGCTCGCAGCGAGGCGTCCACCGGGTTGAGCAGTTGCCCGAACCGCTCCGCCGGGAAGACGTGGTGGCCGGCTTCGAGTACTCCATGCAACCGGCGTTGCTGCACGCCAGGCTGGTTCCGAAGACGACACGTTTAACCGTCGACCCGGAATACGTGGTTTTGGCGGGGGCGGAGCGGGCCGACTTGCAGGCCCGGCTGCGCTACTCAGTACGGGGTGCCAACCTGTTCGCGTTGCAAGTAGGTTTGTCCGGATGGCAGGTCGACGCCGTCGAGCCCGAAAACCTGGTCGTCCTGGACGGGATCGAGGTGGACGAGGACGATACGTTGCATATTCCGCTGTTGCAGCCGACCCGCGGCGACCTGGAGATTGCCATTTCAGCCCATCGCGAGATGCCCCCTCTGGCGGGCGACGAAGAGGCGGTGTCGTTGGAACTGCCTTTGCCAAAGCCGCACGCCGACACGACCGGCGCCGCCCTGCTGGCGGTGCTGCCGGACGACAACCTGGAATTAACCCCCGATCCGGAGAGGACGTCGGGGCTGGTGCGGCAGCGGACCGTGCCGGCGTTGGAACTGCCTCCGCGCCAGCAGGCGCCGCTGCACTTTCGAGGCGAGGCGCCCGACGCGGTGTTCGCGGCGAGTATTCGGCGTTTGCCGCAACGGATCCAGGTAAGCACTTCGGCCCGCGTCGCCCTGCGTCCTGGCAGCGCGGAAGTTCGTCAGACCTTCGAATACACGGTCCTGCACGAACCGGCCGAACGGTTCGTGCTGGAGGTGCCTGAACCGTTGGCTACCGCGGGCGGCCTCGAAATCCTGCACGAAGGGGCGACGGTCCCGGCGCGGCCTCTGGGAGACGAACCGACCGGCGACGACGCGCCGACGGTCCTCTGGCAGGTCGACTTGCCGGACTCCCACATCGGCCACTGCCAGCTCGTGCTGCATTACTCCGTTCCACTGCCCCCGGCGCCCGACCGCGGCTGGCTGCCCGCATCGGTTCCCCTGGTAACGCCCCGCGAGGCCGAGCCGGAAGTCAACCGGCTGGTGTTCGAGGAAACCGCCGACCTCTTTGCTGAGGTGGCCGATGAAACGTGGAAGCCGGCGGATTCCACCACGGTTGCCGAATCCTTGGAACCGGGCGAGAGATCGTACGTTTCGGCCGGCCCGCGACGCCAGGTCGGGCTGCGCATTGGGCCTCCGGACTCCCGGGTACTCGGCACCACGACCGTCGAACGCGCATGGGTGCAGACGTGGCTGATCCGGACCGATCGTTCCGACCGGCAGGATCGGGCCGTATTCCGTGTGCGCAGCAACCGCAACCGGCTGGCGGTGCGTTTGCCGCAAGGGACGGCGATGGAGCAGGTCTTTGTGTGGCTGAACGAAGAACGAGTGGAAGACTTCGCGGTCGACGGGAATCGGCTGTACCTTCCTTTGCCCGGCAATGGTGCGCAGCAAACCCACCTGCTCGAGTTGGGCTACCATTTCCGGGAGCCGATGGACCGGCGCGGAGCCTTATCGATCGAGTTGCCGCACCTGGACGAGCGGGTTTGGGCTCGCCGGATGTACTGGCAACTGGTGCTGCCCCGCCACGAGCACGTGGTGGCGGCGCCCCGCGGGTTCACGAGCGAGTCGCCATGGCAATGGACGAACTACCTGTTCGCCAGGCGGCCGTTGTTGGAGCAGGCCGAGCTGGAGGAGTGGTCCGGCGCGGCACGGCGGACCCCCGTTTCGCATGAGACAAACCGGTACCTTTTCGGGGCGAGCGGCTACCCGCGCCGTGCCGTGCTGCGAACGGCCAATCGCTCCTGGATCGTGCTGGGGGCGTCGGGGCTGGCCTTGGTGGCGGGACTGGTGTTAATCTATATACCGGCGGGCCGTCATCCGGCCACGCTGGGCGCCTTCGCCGTCGCCCTCGCGTGCGCCGGCGCCCTGTACCCGGCGCCTACCCTGCTGGTAGCCCAAGCTGCGAGCCTCGGTCTCGCCTTGACGCTGCTTGCCGGCCTGCTGGAACGGAGCGTCGCCCGGCGCCGCGCCGCGATGCCGACTCCGGGACCGGGCCCAGAAGGCGATTCCCCCCTCACGCAACGCGAAGCGGCCTGGCCGGGCGAGCCCGCCGCCACGCCGACCGCATCCATGGCGGTCGGTCCCGAAGCGCCGCAGGATGCTTTCCCATGATTGGCCATTGGCTTGCCACCGTCCTGTGCTTGGCCGCTGCGGCCGGGGAACCCGGCGGAGGAGAAAGTCCTCCTCCCATTCGCTTCCGGCGCGTCTACGTGCCGGCTGCGAACCGGGAGGGCTGGCCCTTGGGTCGGCAGAAGTATCTGCCCGTCGTGCCCGACGAATTCGAGCGGCTCCTGGCCGCTTCGGCGGGCCCGGCCGCCGAAGCCGACCAGCCGGCCCTCGCTCCCCGGGTGGTCCACGCGGAGTACGAGGCCCGGCTTGAAGACGACCGGTGGCTCGAGGGCCGCGCGACACTTCGAGTGGAGCATGTTTCGGAAGCAAGGACACTGTTGCGACTGACCCCATGCGGACTGGCCATACGCCACGCGGTGTGGTCCGGCGAGGAACCCCGGCCTGCCGCGCTGGGTCTGGGGGTCGATGGGGGGCTGGACGTCCTCGTCGAACAGTCGGGGCTGCTGGAGTTCGAGTGGTCGTTGGCGGGGCGGCGCGACGCAGCCGGGGTGCTGGTTTTCCCCCTTCGCCTGCCCGCCAGCCCGGTAACCCGCCTCCTGCTCGATACGCCCGACGACCTCGAGATTACCGCCGACCCCGGGGCGGTGCTCGACCGCGGGCGGAACGGCGACGGCGCCCGTCGCTGGCAAATTGAACTGGGGAATCGCTCTGAGTTTTCGCTGCGCGCCGCCCCGCCGGGCACCGGCGCCGCTCGCGAAGGCCTGGCGCTCGTGCGGGAGCAGACCGGCTACGACGTCTCCCTGCGCGGCGTGGAGGTCACCACGGAATGGAACCTGGAGATCCACCATGAGCCGGTCCGCCAGATCGGATTTCAACTCGACGAGGCGCTCCAGTTGGTCACGGCCACCCTCGATGAAGAGCCGGTTCCGTGGACGGTAACGCCCGGTGAGGCTGGGCAGCCCTCACGCGGGGTACTGAGGCTTCCGGAACCCATCCAGGGCACCGGGTTGGTCTTGCGATTGGGCGCGTTGGCGCCCCACGTGGGCGACCGCCCATGGCGAATGCCGCGCATCCGGCCGGAGGGCCTCTTCTGGCAGGAAGGCGGCGCCACGCTTTCGGTGCGTGCCCCTTGGGTCGTGGAGCGACTGACGCTGATCGGATGCCGCCAGACGGGCGCCGAGGCCCTGGCCGCGCCGCGGGAGGGCGAGGCCTTTCATTTACAGTTCTTTCAGCCCGATGCCACCGCCGAACTGAGCATTGTGGAGAGCCCCCACCGCGTCGAGGCGGTTACGGGGACCAGCGTTCGTTGGGGGGAGGACGAGGTTCGCGCCCGGGTGCGAGCCGACTTCCGCCTGGAGGCCGGAGGCCGATTCCAGCTTGTTGGGGCGCTGGGGGAGCGTTGGATGGTCGACGCCGTGGAGTCGACGCCTTCGGACGCGATCGACCAGTGGGCCGTGGAACCGGACGACCAGGGCGGCCGGCGATTGGTGGTCCGGCTGGCCCGGCCCCTTGCCCCGGGACGGCCGATCCGTCTTTCGGTCGCCACCCGGCGATTGGGGGCTTCTTTGGAACAACCGCTCGAGATCGACGAGTTGGCGCCGCTGGCTTTCCAGGGGGTCGCTTCGAGCCGTAACTTGGTTGGACTGCGGACGCCCGACGTCTACGAACTGGAGTACCTCGGCGCGAGCCCGACACCGGCGATTGCTCTGGATGCTCTGCCGCCCTCGAAAGCCGAACTCCTCGACGATGACGATTCGATGGCCGTGTTCCAGCTCGGCGGCGCAGGGCGGAACCCGCAGGTCCGGTTGAAACCGCGCCGGCCCAGATTCCTGGCGGAGATTGGCGTGGAGGCCCGGGTGGCCGAAGGTGTTCTCCAGGAAGTCTACCGGATCCGCTGCGAACCCGAGTCGGCCCCACTCGACCGCCTCGTCGTACGGATGAGCCGCTGGCGGGACGAGCCCTTGGAGTGGGCCGCCGCCGGTGAGGAGACCGTGCGCGTGTCGGCCCGCCGATGGGCCCCCGAGGAACAACTGGCTTCGGGCCTGTCGGGCGAGGGTGAGGCATGGGAACTGCGACTGAACCCGCCGGTGAGCGAAGCGCTGGAGATTACCGCCCGCCGCGAGTCGTCCCACACGGGCGGGGTGCACCCCAGTTTGGCTTCCGTGCCTGACGCGGGAGTCCAAACGGGGGTGCTGGCCGTCCATGCGGCCCCGGGAGCGGCCATCGAAATACAGAATCGGCGGCTCCGCCAGATGCCTCCGGAACCCTTCCCGCACGATCGATACACTACCGCGCGGGCCGTGTACCGCTACGACCCCTGGCGCGAGACGGGTCGCGTGGGTGAACCGCCCGTCACCATCCTCAGCCGTCCGGCAGAGCAGGCTGCCATGGCCTCCGTATGGGAGGCCCGGCTCGACTCCCGGTACGAGACCGGCGGAACGGGCTGCCATACGGTGGTTTTTCACGTCGAGAACCTCGGGCAGAGCGTCCTTCGGATCCGCCTTCCCACCGAGTTGCGCGGCGACGGGCGGGTGGAGGTTCGCGTCGACGGCCAGCCTGTCACGGCCACGGGAGTCCGTACCGGCGCGATGCCCGACGCCGGATGGCCGGATGCCGGTTCCTCGGGACCGGTTCGCCCCCCCGAGCATGCATTGCATGTGCCGCTGCCTCCGGGGCGGAAATACCCCACGATCACCCTCGTTTTCACATCCAAGGAGCGGCGCCTGCTGCCTGTCGGGACCCTGCGCGCCCCGTGGCCCGAGCCCGACGTGCCCGTGTTGAACCGTTCGTGGACCGTTTGGCTGCCGCCGGGTTATTCCACGTATGGCGGTCAAGATGCCCTCACGCCCCTATCGCCGCCGAAACGTCATTGGAGCGAGCGGCTCCTCGGCCGTTTAGGTCGTGGGGCGGGCCAGACCGCCTTTCACCCGTTGGCCCCCGATCATTGGCTCGCTCTGCTCGGCGACGGCGGCGAGCGGCGCGAAGCCGTGCGACGGGTGGAAGCGTGGCTGGAACAGGCTGCCGCCTCCCAGACCGCGCCCGAGCTAGGCGAAACTCGAGACCCGCCCTTCCGGCTGGGCGACCTCTTGACGCATCCGTCGGTTCACGGCCTCAATCGCACGCTGCTCGTCGACCGGGAGGCGCTGGCGCGCTATGCGATTTCGCCCGAGGACGCCATCGCCGCCCTGGGCGCCGACTCGCCCCCCCCGACGGCCAGACAACTGCTGGCCCGCAGCGGACTGGCCTTGCTGATAGGCCGGGAGACGGCGCTGCTGACCAGTCAAACGGACGCCGCAAGACTCCGACCCCATCTCGATGCAACGGCGCTGGCCCACCTATGGTGGATTCCGTCTCGGCCGCTTGCCCGCCGGCTTGCCCAAGCGGCACAAAACGAAGGTGATGCGGCTTTCCTGCCGGCGGGGGCCTGGGTGGCCCGGCCCGGCTCTTCTACGAACCTCTGGCGGTACGATGGACCGCCCGGCCACGAGTCGGCCGACTTGTTCGGCTGGCAGGCGGTTTCGCCACGCGTTGAGAAGGACGTGGCGGCGGTTCGCTATTACCATGGACATTCGGCCCAGTTGGCCGGCTCCCTGGCGTTCCTGCTGGCCGTCACCGGAGGGTGGTGGTTGGCGCGGCAGCGGGCGATGGCGCTGCTCGCCGCAGCGTGTGCCGCCGGCCTGATCGGCCTGTGGGTTCCCGATCCGTACATCCCCGCGGCCTCGGGCGTGGTACTCGGTTCGCTGTTCTGCCTGACGTTCCGTTTGGTTCACCGGCACCTAGCCCCCCACTCCCGCCCGCGGCGCCCGGCCGAGAGTGTAACGCCGCCGAGCACGGTCTCGGCGACGGTGCCCTGGAGCCTGGTCTTGCTGGTGGCTACGGCCGTAACTGGCTGGTGCGCGACCGTCTACGGCGGATACCGGAATTCGGAACCCGGGCTTCCCATGTATCGCATGTTCATCCCGGTGGACGAGGACCGGGAACCCGTCGGCGGGAAGTACTACCTTCCCGAACCGCTTTTCGCGGAACTGCACCGCCGGGCTGCGGCGCGGCGCGATCTGCCCCAAGGCTGGCTGCTGGGCGAGGCCACGTACCGAGGCGAATTGGTGCGCGAGCCGGCCGGAGAGCGTTTCCGGGTTGACCAGATCCGTGCCCAGTTCGACCTGCACGTATTCAGCCCCTCGGCGCAGGTGCACATCCCGCTGGACCGAAGCAGCGCGAACCTGCTTCCCGACGGGGCCCTCCTGGACGACCGGGTGGCGCAGGTGGAATGGTCGGTGGACAACCGTGCGTTGGTGCTGGAAGTGGCGGAGCCGGGGCAGTATCAGGTGGAGTTGCGAATGCGCCCTCGCATGCAGGCCGATCCGCCGGCCGGCTTCGACTTGAGCATTCCCCCACTGCCGATGGGGCAGCTCAAACTTACGCTGCCACCGGGGGCTCCCTCGGTCGAGGTACCCACTGCGCGGGGCATGGTCCGACGCGAGGACAGTCCCTCCCGCCTGGTGGCCGAGTTGGGCCCCTCCGACGTGCTCTCGGTTCGCTGGCCTTCGGGCAGCGGCCCCTCCGGAGGCGGCCCGGCCATTGACATCGAAGAGTTGCTTTGGATGCGGGTCCGGCCGGGCTCGGTGCTGGTGGACGTGAAATGGAAACTGACCCCCGTGGAAGGCCGGATCCGCCGGCTGCGGCTGGCCACCGACCCCCGCTTGCGACTGCTGCCGCTCGAAGGCGACCGCAGCCCGGCGGTGCGAACCCTGGCCGGCGATAGTGAACTCCTCCAGATCGTGTTCGAGTGGCCGGAACCGCTCCGGGACGAGACGCGGATTTCCGCCCGGTTCCTGCTGACGGGTACGTCGGGGGTGGGCAACCTGCGCCCGCCGCAGCTCGACCTATTGGATGGGCGGACGACCCGCCGGTGGATGGCCGTTTCCGTGGCCGACGCCCTGCAATTCGAACGCAGCGGGGTCGAACGGCTCTCGCCGGTCCCCTTGCCCGAGTTCCTTTCCGCATGGGGAGACGCCGAAAGCGCTCCCAACTTCGCCTATCGGCTGCTGCCGGAGCCGCCCCATTGGACGCTGGCAACGCAACCCCGCGAGCCAAAGACCTCGGCTGAAAAGCAACTCACGCTGCGCTTTGCCGAGCACGTGACCGGGGTTGAAATGGAGGCGGCGCTGGAGACGGCCTCCGGATACGCCTTCCATTATCGCATCGCGGCGCCCGAGTCGCTCGAGGTAACCCGGGTGGCGCTGATGTCCGACGGTGTCGATCGAGCCACGCGGTGGTCGCAGGACGAGCAAGGCGCCATCAACCTTTTCCTCGCAAGCCCCGTTTCGGGTACGCAGCAACTCGTCGTGCGGGGGCGCCTGCCCGGCGCGCTCGGGCAAACCCTGGCGGTCCCCGATTTTCGCATTGAAGGCGCCCGGTCCGTCGGAACCACGCTGCGCGTGATGCGCCGGTCGGGAGTCCTCGTCGAGGTTCACGGCGCCGGCGCCCAGCGCCCGACCGACGCTCCGGCGGCTGAGACCGAGAAGCCGGTTGACTGGCTTCCCGTAGGCTCATACCGGATGGCCCCCGGTGCCCAGCAAGACATCACGATCGCCGCGACCGCCAACGAACCGACACTCACGGGTATGGAAATCGTTCGGCTGTCGGCCGACGACGGGGTTTGGCACGCCCGGTGGGAATGCCGGCTGGAAATCAGCGATGGGCTCCTGGAAGAGCTGTCCCTCGATGCGCCGGCAGCCTGGGGGAATCGCTTCCGGAGCAGCGAGGGCGTGCGGTGGAGTCTCGGAGCCATGAAGGAGGGGCGGCAGGAGGTGTCCATTCGCCCCAAGCAGCCGGTGAAGGACCGCTGGTGGGCATGGGTTTCCGGGCGGCTTCCCCTGGCGCCCGGCGAGTCGGTGGCCGTCCCCGACATCGCGATGCGCGGCTCCGATGCCGTTGCCCGGTTCGTCATCCTCCCGCGGCGAATCGACGGCCGCGCGATGGATTGGCAGGTTCAGGGACTCGAGCGGGTTCCGCTCGCGGAGGTTGCCCCGGAGTTGGCGCCCGAGCATGGGGCCCTGGCAGCGTTTCGGATCATGAGCAAGCCGTTTTCCGCCGAACTGCCCGAGGTACCGGCGCCGTGGGATGCAGGACGCGTTCACCTGGCCGAGTATGCGCTTGCGTGGCAGGAGGGGGGCCGTGCCGTGGGGGCGGTGTGGTTCGACGTCGAACCCGGCACGCAGCCGACCTGCGAGATCCTCCTTCCCGAGAACTCGCGTCCCGTCCTGGTGCAAGTTGACGGCGTGCCTGCGCCGCTGGCCGACCCGCCGGACGCCGGTAGGCTGAAGGTGCAGCTTGGCCCGCCGGGCATTCCCCAACGCGTGGAGGCCGTGTTCGAAGTCGACCTTCCGCGGCCGGTCGGCGGCAGCCTGGAACTGGCGGTGCCCCGGATCGCCCAGTTGCCCGTTGAGCGAACGCTGTGGACGTTCGCCGCGCCCCCGAGGCGCATTGCCCGCACATCGCAAGCCGACCAGGCAACCAGCACCGGGCAGATTGCCCTGGCGCGGTTGGAACACCACAGCGTTTTGATCGATCGGTATATCACCGCTGCCGGCGACGATTCCCCCGACACCACCCGCTGGTATCGCAGATGGCTCCGGTACTGGGCGGCCGCGCACGAAGCGGCTCGTACGGAAATCAGCCGCCTGCGTGAGGAAACCGAACGGCGCCGGGCCCGCGAGCGAATCGACGAACTGACACAGCAGCAACGCCAAACGGCTGCGCGGCTGGACGCCGACGACGCCCTGGGCGAGTTGCTCGAAGCGGGCGCGGGGACCAGAGGCCTCTCCGGGCCGTGGCGCGCGGCCCTTTTCCAGGGCCGAAGCGTCGTCGGTCATCAAGTTGTCGGCGGTCGGTCCGAAATCTCCGTCGACGTCACCCCCTTGCCGGCCACTGCCGTCCTGGACCGACTGCTCGCGACGGCCGGTTGGGCGGCCGTGTTGGGCCTGTGGGCGCTGGGTTTGCACTGGGGCTTGCTGAAGGAAGCGTTCCGCCGCTGGCCGCAAGCCTTGGGAGCATTGGCCGGCCTGGCGTGGTGGGTGTGGCTTTCGCCCAGCGCACTCGGGTTGCTCCTGGTCACCGCGTCTGTGGCCACGTCGGTGCGCGCAGGCTGGCGGTCGCTCTCGCCGCCGGGCTCCGACACCGGCATCGTATCGGTGCGCACTTCGCACATGCACGCAACTCAGTGGAACGCCGGCAACCCGCGGTAAGGGCTCGCGAACGAATAAATGGCCCATTTTGGACGCGGTAATGGTGGGGCGTGGGAATGGTTCGAGCGGCTGCTCCTCGGCCGGAAGCGAACTCTTCTTGCCGGCCCCCGTTTCCGCCGAGGACATCGCCGCCCGCTCCCGCTGCTGCCGCCACGGGCCGGCCACCGAGGTGATCTCGATGTTCTGCTCCTTGGCGTGGTTGTGCACGCCCGTCATCAGGGCCGCTCCGGGCTAGCTGCTGGCGCTGCGGTAGCTCAACAGCGCCCGTTGAAATACCCAGCGGGAAACGGCCAACCCCGCCAGGGTGGCGACGATCGTAAACACCGGCAGCGTCCAGTCGGCTGCCGTCCGCACGTCGAGGGGGCGCACTAGCATCCGCGCGGGAATGTTCACTGCCACCAGCACGGGAACGAGGAACGTGAAGGTCCACCGCAGCGGATCGCCCCAAGGGCCGCGGTAGATCTCCATGGGGTAGCGCGAAAAGTTCGTAATGTAGAACCAGAAGTCCAGCAGCGACCGGTTCCGGCCGAACCAGATGGCCGTCGACGACATGGCGATCATCAGGCTGTAATAGATCGCGCAGCCGCACGCGAGGTAAAACACGTAGAGCACCACCGTCACCGGCCCCGGCGCGTAGCCCAATTGCCCGAACGAGTGAAGCATCAACACCAGGCCGAACCCGAGCGGGCCCAGCGCCGACCATTCGATCCGCCCCAGCGAAACGAGGAACTGCGTGTCGATAGGCTTCAACAGGATGAAGTCGAGCGTGCCGTTGCGGATGTGCTCACTCAGCTCGATGGCGTTGGCAAGGAACAGCCCGCGCGTGAGGCTGTTGATAATGAGCGTGGTGCCCAGGAAGAGAAAGAACTGGTACTTTCCCCAGCCCGTGCCCGCGCCGATCATGGGCGTGTACTCGAAAATGAGCACGTAGAACCCCAGGTTCATCAGCACCCACACCATCGACGAGATGGTGTCGATAAGAAAGTTCGCCCGGAAGGTCATGTCGCGCACCAGGCTGTTGCGCAGGAACGTGTAGGCGACCCGCGTGTAGGAGGGCCTCAGCGGCGCGGGGGGTGCGGAAGGGGACAGTCCCGTTTTCGCAGCGTCCCCGGGCGGTTGATTGGGCCGCGGATCGCCGTGCTGCGAAAATTGGGACAGTCCCCGGTTGTCCATGGTCACCCTCCGAATCCGCTGTAGCGGCGCACGCCGAAGTGGAACGCCACGCGGGCGGCGACGGCGAAGAATACGACCCACGCGAACTGCGTCGCCAGGCCGGCCGCCAGCGCCGGCCCGCTTACCCGGCCCAGGAACACGGCCGCGGGAAAGTACGCCAGGTACTGCAGGGGGAGCAGGCGCACCAGGTCGCCCCAGATGCCGGGCAGCAGGTCGATTGGGAACATGTGCCCCGAGAAAAAGAAGTTCAGCAGCATGTACACGAACATGAGCGACGTGACTTCGAGGAACCAGAACCCGATCATCCCCAACGTCGCCTCCAGAAAGAACCCCAGCAGGAACGCCAGCAGCAGCGACAGCACGAAGCCGGCAAACACGTGCGGCTCCGGCCAGCCCTCGAAAAAGCCGCGAAACAGGAAGAACACCAGCGCGAACGGCCCGAGCGCCACCATGTAGTACACCAGCTTGTGGGCGAGGCGCCGCACGAGCAAAAAGCTGACCATATCGATCGGCTGAATGAGGAACTTCTTGACGGTGCCGTCGCGGATGTCGCGCGCGATGCCCGACGCCAGGCCCGGCATACTCGAAAACGCCCGGCTGATAGTCGTCAGCAGGTAGTAGGCGATCATGCCGTGGAACGTGTAGCCGGCAATCGTCTCGCTACCCCGTTCCACCTCAATGGCCGAGAAGATGGCCTGCCAGAGGAATATCTGGGTGATGATGGGCAGGAACCGCATGAGCGTGCTCATGGCGAACTCGCCCCGGTACACCAGCCGCTCCTGGAGGCTGATGAAAAGGACGGTCCAATAGGTGGCGGGCCGGGTAATCATGGCGGCGGGTCAACTCCGGCTGAACACCTCGGCAATGACCGCATCGAGCGGCGGGTCTTCCACGCTCACGTCCTGCACGGCGCAGTGGGCGAAGATGTGCGTGAGCACGCGGGTCACCTCGCCGCGCGGCACGCATATGCGGACCTTCGGCGGCCGGCTTTCGAGCACCTCGCCAAGCCGTTCCAAGCCGGTAGGCATCTCGCCGTCGGCAAGCTGCAGCGAGACGATCTTCTGCCCCGAAAAGTGGCCCGTAATACCGTCCAGCGGCCCGTCGTAAATGATCCGCCCGGCGGCAATAATCACTACGCGGCGGCACAAGGCGGCCACGTCGCGCATGTAGTGGCTGGTCAGCAGGATGGTGACCCGCCGCAGCCGCTGGTACTCGCGCAGGAACTGCTGGATGGTGTGCTGGGCGACCACGTCGAGGCCGATGGTGGGCTCGTCGAGGAACAGCACCTCGGGCGAGTGCAGCAGGGCGGCGATCAGTTCCATGCGCATCCGCTCGCCGAGCGACAGTTCGCGCACCGGCTGGCCCAGCAGGTGCTCCACGCCGAGCATCTCGCACAATTCGTGGCAGGTTTGCCCGAAGCGGTCGCGCTCGATGCAGTAGATTTCCTGGTGCAGGCGGAACGACTCGGCGGCGGGCAGGTCCCACCAGAGCTGGTTCTTCTGGCCCATCACCAGGGCGAATCGGCGGCGGTAGGCGTTTTCCCGGCGCCACGGCACGTGCCCCAGCACGCGCGCAGTGCCGGCGGTGGGCGTAATGACCCCGGAGAGGAGCTTCAGCGTGGTGGTTTTGCCGGCGCCGTTGGGCCCGAGGAAGGCGACGAACTCGCCCTCCTCGACCCGCAGGTCGATCCCGCGCACCGCTTCGACCTCGCGGTATTCGCGGCGGAACAACCCCGCCAGCGACGCCCCAAGCCCCTCCTTTTTGCGGTACACCCGGTAGGACTTCGCCAGTTGGTCGGTCTCAATAACAGCCATGAACCCCGTATTATAGCCCCAACGGGCCGGGATTGCAGCGCCTGGCTCGGGCTCGTTCGCTCCGGATCAGTTGCACAAGCTCGTCGGTGGTGACGCGGGCCTCGATCGAGGGAACGTCCAGCGGCGAGTCGGTCGGGTGTTCCGGCGTGAGGGCGAAGGTCCGGCCGTCCTTGCGGCGAATGAGCACCTTGCCGGTAGCCTCGGCGTTGTTCAACACGCTTGCGAGATTTTGGCGCGCCTCGGAATAGGTATACACCTGCATCGTTGACAATTGTACAACAGGCTTCCCCGTTTGTCAATCCGGGGCCAGCCGCTCTAGCCGCTCTTTCCCCATCGCCGCCTCCCCGCTATAATTCCGCCTGACCTGGGAGGAAATACGTCAACTTGGCGAGCGGGGAGGCTCGGTCACGTGCGCGTGGGAATTGGGCATGATACGCATCGGTTGGGGGCGGGAGGCCCGCTCCGTCTGGGGGGGGGCGACATCCCGCACGACC
>PWXP01000027.1 GCA_003561895.1 Planctomycetaceae bacterium
GCCGGCGCTGCGCGCGGGTTACCCCCACGTAACACAGCCGCCGCTCCTCCTCGATGCCCGCGCCCCCCTCACCCGCCGCGCGGTGGTGCGGCAGCAGGCCCTCTTCCATGCCCACCATGTACACTTCCGGAAACTCGAGCCCCTTGGCCGCGTGGAGGGTCATCAGCACCACCGCGTCGCGCTTCAGCTTCGATTCCTTCTGCCGATCCTCATCGGTGCCGCTGAGGGCCACGTCGCGAAGGAACCCGGCCAGCAAGGGCTTCTTCGCCCGCCGCTCGTACGCGCCAATGGCGTTGACCACTTCCTCGACCGAGGCCCAGCGGGCCTGCTGCTCCTCGGGGTTGGGGTATTGCCGGACCAGCTCGTCGTAGTAACCCACCTCGGCAATCAGTTCACGGGCCAGGCGCGCCGGCGGCTCGGTCCGGGCGCGGTGGGCGAGGCTCCCGAGCAACTCGCGCAGGCGGCCGATGCCCGTGCGGGCCGCCGGAGTGAGCGCGACGTGCCGGTCGGCCACGGGCAGCAGTTCCCAAAGGGGCTTCCCCTCGCGCACCGCTGCTTCGAGCAGCCGGCGCACGATGGCCGGCCCCAGCCCGCGCGGCGGCGTGTTGACCACCCGCAGCAGCGAGACTTCATCGCGCGGGTTGGCCAGCAGCTTCAGGTACGCCAGGACGTCGCGGACCTCCTTGCGGTCGAAGAACGACATGCCGCCGAGCAACACGTAGGGCACCTCGGCGCGTCGCAACTCGGCCTCGAACGCCCGGGGCTGCTCGTTGGTCCGGCACAGGATGGCGAAGTCACGGGGGCGCCGCTTTTCGGTGGCGATGCGTGCGGCGATGTCGGCCACGACCGCCTCGGCCTCGTCGGTTTCGGTCTGGAGCTGGAGCACGCGGGGCGGCTCGCCGCGGGCCGTCGCATGGAGCGCCTTGTCATGGCGCAAGTGGTTGAAGGCGATCAGCCGGTTGGCCCAGTCGAGGATTTCGCGCGTCGAGCGATAATTGGTTTCGAGGCGGACGATTTTGGCATCGGGCCAATCGCGTTTGAAGCGGAGGATATGGCGGACCTCGGCCCCCCGCCAGCCGTAGATCGACTGGTCGTCGTCGCCCACCACGCACAGGTTTCGGTGCCGCCCGGCCAGGGCCTTGACGATCCGGTACTGCACCGCGTTGGTGTCCTGGTACTCATCGACCAGGAGGTGGTCGAAACGGTCCGCCTCGGCCTGGTGGACATCGGGGAAACGGCGGAAGAGTTCGTCGGTCAGCAGCAGCAGGTCGTCGAAGTCGACTGCGCCTGCCGCCCGCAATGCGGCCTGATACCTCCGGAACGCGGCCGAGGCGAGGTGTTCCTTGTCGGTGGCGGCGGTGGCGGCGGCCTGGGCGGGCGAAACGCCCACCGTCTTCCATCGGCTGATGCGATAGAGCAGCTCGCCGGGCCGCAACGCGCCGTTGGGCGCCTTGATTTCTCGGAGTGCGGCCCGGGCGATGCTCTCCTGGTCGCCGCGGTCATAGATGGCAAACTGGGGAGGATAGCCGAGACGGGAAATGCCGCGCCGCAGGATCCGCACGCACAGCGAGTGGAACGTCGATATCTCCGGCCGCTCCCGCCTCCGCTTCTTGAGCATCGCCGACGCCCGAGAGAGCATCTCGTCGGCCTCCTTGTTCGTGAAGGTGACCGCCAGGATGCGATTTGGGCGAATCCCGGTCCGGATGAGCTGCGCAATGCGGTGGGTAACCACCCGCGTCTTCCCCGTGCCGGCCCCGGCCAGCACTAAGAGGGGGCCGGCCAGCGTATCGACGGCTTCCTGCTGCGCGGGGTTGAGCTTCATCGGCTGAGCGGAGCGATCTTTCCAAGAAAGCCGTAGTGGGGCCGGCTAGTAGTGGGGCCGGCTAGTAGTGGGGCCGGCTAGTAGTGGGGCCGGCTAGTAGTGGGGCCGGCTATGTAAAAGGCGCCCATCCTAAGTGACGTCGGCGAAGGTGAACAGGAGTCCCTTGGCAAGGGGGTAAATGGCCATCCATAACACGAACTGCCTTCCATGGCGGTAGTGCCGGAGTGGCGTCCCGTAAACACCTGCCGAACCCCGTTCCATTGGCGGCTCGCCCTGTTGGAGTTCACGCTTCCGCGTGCGGAATCTCGCACCAGCGGGTAGCGAGGAGCGAGGAGCGAGGAGCGTAACGATCCGCGTGGGCAAGCCGGGGGCATTCGTTCGGGTCGCGAGGGGAGTGGAGGCGGGTTGGAGGACATCCCGATGGGGTAGCCAAGCTTCGGCTCGGTGGTTACCACTTTACATCGCGATGAATCATCTGGGTCAGCGAACCCTGTCCTGACCCCCACTGCGGAGGGCGCAGGCGCGCGACCTTGACCGGCCACCCGCAGACTCTTATACTGCACTTTTTGGGCCGTCCATGGCGGCGCGGGCGGCATGTCCGCCCGGCGCGGGGGTTTGCGGCCTTCTTCCGAGGAAATACTTGACCATGAAAAGCGAGCGTCGTCACGAATTGGAACAGAACGCATTGGCCAACTGGGTGGCCACCAGGATGGAAGCCATTCGGCCGTATCAGAACGCCATTCTGGGAGGGCTTCTCCTGGTCGCGGCGGCCGTGGTCGCCTTCTCGGTGTGGCGCAGCATGGCCCAGCGGCAGGTGACCGTGGCGTGGGAGGATTACTTCCACGCGATTCAGACGCGCGAGCCGCGCGAGTTGGAACAGGTTGCCAACCGCCACGCCGGCACCCACGTGGCCAATTGGGCGGCCACCTCGGCCGCCGATTTGCGGCTGGCCGCCGGCTGCGACCTGCAGTTCACCGACAGGCCCAGCGCCCTCTATGAGATTCGCAACGCCATCGACCTGTACCTGATGGTCTTGGAGCAGTCGCGGGAGCGGTTGCTGCGGGAGCGTGCCACCTTTGGGCTGGCCCGGGCCTACGAGGCCCAAATCGACCTCGACAAGGCCATGGAACATTATACGGAAGTGGTCGAGCAGTGGCCGGACGGGCCCTTCGCCGAGGTAGCCGAGGACCGGCTGGCGGCTTTGCGGCAACGATCGGTGCGGGAACTGGCCGACCGGTTTGCCAAGTGGGAGCCGGAGCCGCCGGCTTCCGACCTACCGGACTTTCCGGCTTCCCGCCCGGAGTTCGATTTGGACACGCTGCCCGACGGCCCCGTGTTCATCCCCGAGACCGACCTCGGCCTCGAAGGGCTGGACGACGCTCTGCCCCCCGTGGCACCCGATGGCGAACCGCTTATTCCGAGCCCAGAGTTCCCCCTGGAGGAACCGGAGCCGTGAATCGTTGTTGGCAGGGCAAACGGGAGAACCGGCCTGCTGGAGTTCACGCTTCAGCGTGCTGGTTATCGCGCAAGCTTGGCCCGCACGCTAAAGCGTGAACTCCAACAGGGCGAGACCGGGGACGCCGCAAGCCGGTTCGTGCATTCGCAGGCGCTCCCCGTAAAGGCTCGCAGGTTTCTCGAATGCCCTCGCCACTCTCCTCCGACGCCCCGGTTGAGCTGGTCGTGGAGGACGCCGCGGTAGGCGCTCGACTCGATGCCTTCCTCGCCAGCCATTTTCCCGATTTCAGCCGCATGCACCTGCGGCGGGTCATTACCGCCGGCGGGGTCGAGGTGGACGGGCGTGGGGGCAAGCCCGCCTATCGCCTGAAGGCGGGCCAGCGCGTCCGCATCGTCCTGCCCGAAATCCCCCGCGAGGCGCCCAAGCCCGAAAACATCCCCATCGACCTCCTGTACGAGGATGAGCACGTGGTGGCGGTCAACAAGCCGGCCGGAATGGTAGTGCATCCGGCGCGGGGCCACTGGACGGGTACCCTGGCCGGCGCGCTGCAGTACCATTTCGGGCCCGCGCTCAGCGCCACCGGCGGGCCAACCCGGCCGGGCATCGTCCACCGGCTGGACCGCGATACCAGCGGAGTCGTTCTCGTCGCCCGCACCGACCAGGCCCACGCCCGGCTGGCCGCCCAGTTCGCCGAGCGGTCGCTCGAGAAGGAGTACTTCGCCATGGTCGCGGGCGTGCCGGAGCGCGACCGCGACCGGATCGACCGGCCGATCGGCGTCCATCCGCACACCCGGGAAAAAATGGCCATTCGGACCGATCCGGCCGCCGGCCGCCCCGCTCAAACCTTCTTCGAAGTACTATGGCGTTTCCGGGGGTTCGCCGCGTTGCGGGTGGTTCCGAAGACCGGCCGCACCCACCAGATTCGCGTGCATCTTTGCCACGCGGGCTTCCCCGTGCTGTGCGATCGGCAATACGGCGGCCGCGCCCGGATCACCCGGGGTGAAATCCGGGAGCAGCCGGGCGACCACACCGTGCTGCTCGACCGGCAGGCGCTGCATGCCCGTAAACTCTCCTTCCGCCACCCGGCCACCGGCGCGCCGATGACCGTTGAAGCTCCGCTGCCCGACGATCTCCAGGCCGTCCTGGCGGAACTGCGTATATACCGCCAAAGCCCCTGACGCGGTTTCGGCCGTGGGGGGGGCCGCAATGAGCTTCTGAGCAACCGCATTCACGAGCGGTTTCCGGCGGGCTTGAATCCGGTCTACCGCACCACCGATTTCGCCGAGGCCGTGCGATTGGTTGACGCATGGCGGGACCAAGAGGTAGGATAAACGACAGAGGGGCCTTTCCCGCGCCGCCCAACCGTCCGCCGCCCAAACCGACGCCCCGTCAGGATCGATGTCCCGCCTACTGCGAATGGCCCTCGTGCTTCTGCTATTGATTGCCGGCGCCTTGCTCGGCGGGTGGGCGTACGTGCACCGGCAGGCGTTGTCGTGGCAGTGGGCTAGCTACCAGGTGGGGGCGGCCGAGTCGTACGAGGACGCTCGCGAGAAAATCGCCCGCTTCGAGCAAGGGCCCGACGCCCCCGCGCGCCTTCGCGTGCTGGTGGCCAAGTGGGGCGCCGGCAACCCGCAGTTCGACCGCCACCTGGCGCAGTACGCGGTGGCGGGCGAGAGCAGCATGGCGCTGCGCCGCGCGTTCTCGCGCGAGTTGGGCCGGCGGCCCGAACTGCTGCCCCGCTGGGCGCACTTCTGGTGTTGGCGGGCGCCGATCGAGCCGGACCGGCAAATTGCTTCGATCCTTGATTACCTCGACGCCCTGGCATTCGACGAAGGGCCGGCCGCCGACCCCTCGCTCACCTGGCGCGAGTTGCTCGACCTCCAGGCAATCTTCACGCTCAGCGGCCATGCGGATCGGGCCGCCCGCCTGACGCCGGAAGGCTGGCGCGAGTACTATCGGGTATGGCGCGAAACCCGCCAAGACACAATCCAGCACGTGCCGCGCCCGGCCGGTCCGTTGCCCGAGTAGGCCCGGCGACGGAAACCGGCGGCTGAGTAATGCAACAGGCACACGCCGTTGTGCCGTGTCGCGTAACCGCTGACGGAGGAAGGTCCCATTTTTTGAGGCTGCGTTGGAAGCAGCCCGCGACCATGTGCTGTCCGCAGGCACCACGAGGGTGCCGGACACAAAGCAATGCCGGAATATGGCCAATCGGTTCCTGAACCATGGCGAAGCGTACTTCCGTTTCATCACGACGCCGGGCATGGGACCGACGAACAACCTGGCTGAGC
>PWXP01000329.1 GCA_003561895.1 Planctomycetaceae bacterium
TATGTGTCCCGCCAGCGTTTGTGTCTGCGCGGCACGACCGACTACTGGGTCAACGACGCGTTGGGCCTGCCGTTTTTCTCGGTCGACCGGACGGTCGACCACGGATTGCTGGAGGCCCTCAGTAACGACATCGTGCCGCGGCTGTTGCGGGAGGTTCCCCGCCAGCCGACGAAATGGCCCCATTTTAGTTTCCCCAGAGATCAGGATGCCTGAGGCTGCTGAATCAGTTCATACTCGAAACAAAACCGAAAGATTGTACGCGTCCATCGTACCGCGTTGCCGACTGCCACGGGTCCGCGGGTTTTGGCGAAGTATTCCCTCAGTCGGTCGAAGTCGGCCGCTCGCAAGTCGTCCACTGCACGGTGCCGACCGAACACCCTTACGATCCGCCCGGCAGTGGCCTTGTAATCCGACCACGTACGCGGTGCCATGTCGCCAGTATCGACGGCCCGCTTCTTGTGCCGCAAGAATGCGTTGCACGCTTGCTCGACGCTCAGTACCTGCGCGTCCTTGGGGCGGGGTGTGCGGCCGTGCCGAATATCGTCTGCTGTGCGGTGGTACTCGGCCACGGCAGCGGCCGAACCGTAGTCGGCCTCGGTGGTGATCCTACCGAAAAACACCACCCGCTGATTGATCTTGCGAGCCCACCGCCCGGAAGCATGGGCCATAAGAGGGACGCCCTCTCGGGCTTTGAACTTGCGGGCGCCTGCCACCAAGGCGGCTTTGTCGATCGCGGGAGTCTTGGTAGAATTGGTCATACGTGACCTCTCCTGCTCTCAGGGCTTGGGGGTTGCCGCCTCCCGCTCGCAAGATGGGTGGGAGTCATATTGTCCCTGGATTCTACCGGGAGTCATAATGGGAGTCAATAGGGGTAGAACCGGGACAGGCTAGCACGGCCAGAACTGCAGAAAACAGCACAAAACAAGTGGTTTCTGTCAAATGTGCCCCCGTAGCTCAATTGGACAGAGCATCGGCCTTCTAAGCCGAACGTTGCAGGTTCGAGTCCTGCCGGGGGTGCTTACCACATAAGGGCTTACACTGAGGGCTTGGTGAAACAACGGTTCGGCGAGGTAGGCGGAGAGTAACCGTGAACGGTTACGTTTCCGAAGCCCAGCCCCTGCGCCCCAGCGGCTGCTGAGCGGGCGGGAAGCGGCTCCGTGGCTCGAAGCACAAACGCCGGTTCGTTCACGAATCCACCACCCCCGAGCAGCCGCAGCTTGGGCAGGTGGAAACGTAGCATCCGTGCTCCTCGCTCCATAGGACGTTTTCCTCGCCAAACAGCCGTTCGCAATTCCCGCACTGATATTCAGCGGCGGGCTCCAGGAACTCGTCGTAAGTGAAAGCGTCCAGCGGGTCAAAGGGGTCGAAGAAGCTCATGATGATCCTCAATGGCAACGACTTGGTGTCGCGAACGGACAGTAGGTGCGTGTAGCCCTGGTCCCGGTGATTGATTTACCGCTGCCCGGTCGGCGACTGGACGGATGTGTTGCTCTGGGACTGCCAGTGGAACTGGTCGTGAGCAATCAGGTAGTCCTCGTACATGGTCGTGGGAGAGTACTCCTCTTCGGTTTTTTGCAGCGTCACAAAGAACGCATCAATCTTCGCACCCGGGATGTGAAGCACACCTTCTCGCTGGTCGGGTCGCCGCTCCAGAGACCAGTGCCCCCATCCCAGCAGGATCTCATCCCGGGTATAGGCGGCGTGGATCGTCAGCGGCCCTGCCATCCCGGGGACTCGGCCGGCGTGATGGGTCGGAGCATGAAGGAGGCGGTATTCGAGGACGGGTCGCAGATCTCGGACTGCCGCCGGGTTCTGCTGCAACCGTTCCGATCGTAGGAGCCCGACCGAGATACCGGCCGATATCCCGAAGACTGCCGACCAGACGGGGCCTAAGCAACCGGACTGTTTCGGGAACATTGGCAAGCACTCGTTGCTGCGCTACCCGCTCTAATTGAATCACACAACCGCCCGGGAGGGGAGGGAATCCTTTTTCAATCTCGTGGTCGAGCCGGCCCTCCGGCTTGGTACTTAAGGCGCGAAATCGGGTCGCGAAGCGGAACTCGCGACGCTGAGCACCGATAAAATCGAGGACCGTCAGGCTCTCCGTCGGACGCAAAAAGAGCACGGTGTCGACCTCGGAAATGTCGCCCCCTTCGTTATAGAGGTCCACGACAAAGATGAAGGTGATTTCCCGATTCCGCAGCGCGTCCTGCACTGAGCGACGCACAACGGCAGGCGAATCGGCGGTTAGTGCTGCGGACGGTAATCCATGGTCGTCGAAGTACCGCGCCCGGAAATCCGCACAAAGGGAAAGGCCGTATGGACCCAAGCCGGCGAGCCGCGCCAACCTAGCCCCAATGAGGGCATACACCGCCCCCCCCAGGGCCTGTTTCCATGCAGGGATTCGCTCGACCGTGTGGTGCCATTCCCCTTGAATGCGGCATCCCTGCCGCCACTCGGAAAAAATTCTAAGCCGGTTGGGCGGGGTGGGTACTCCCCAGCGGCGCATTTCCTGTTATATTGGTAGTAGCGTCGGGCGGTCAGGCAGGGGGCCAACTCCCGGGGCATCCCGAAAACCCTCTGCAGAAAACCAGACCGGCAGCCCGACGGACGCGTTACGGCGGAGTCACGCGACTCGTTTGGGGTGGTCCCAAAACGACGGCGACTCGCGGTGCGGTGAGCATGCCGCCCTTACCCGAACCTTCTGAAAACGGAGAATCCCATGACCAACAAGATTAAATTGCTGATTGCCGACGACCACGAGGTGGTGCGAAGCGGCCTGAAGATCTTACTTGCCGACACCGACATTAAGATCGTCGGCGAGGTTGCCAGTGGCGCCGAGGCGGTGAAGTTCGCCCTGGAAAACGACATCGACGTGGCGCTGCTCGACGTCCGAATGCCCGACAGCGACGGCTTGACCACCTTGGGACGGATCAAGCTCGACAAACCCGATCTGCCCATCCTGATCCTCTCGACGTTCGACAACCCGACCTACGTGGCCCGTGCCGTGGCCCTGGGCGCCAGCGGCTACTTGTTGAAGGGGTGCACCCGCGACGAATTGATCAACGCCATTCACACCGCAGCGGCCGGCGAAAGCGCCTGGACCCGCGACGAGCTGCGCCGCGTGACCGGCGCGCTGGCCACACCCCGGCTGACCGCCGACGTCGAGGTACCGCTCACCCACCGCGAAAGCGAAGTGCTCAAGCAGCTTGCTTGCGGCCTGACCAACAAGGAAATCGCGCAGACGCTGCACATCAGCTACGAGACCGTCAAGGAGCACGTGCAACACATCCTGCGCAAGGTCGGGGTTTCCGATCGTACGCAGGCCGCGGTGTGGGCCGTGCGCAAGGAACTCGTGTAGGCGCGCTCGGGAGGTGCTCATGGGCAAATCCACAGATATTCGCGTACTCGAGGTTACCGCAGACACCGAGCAGTTTGACTACCGGGTGCCCATCAAGTTCGGCGGGCGCGTGCTTGCCGACGTCACCCTGCTGCACGTGACGGCGAACGTGGAAACCCGCGACGGCCGCCGCGGCGCGGGGTTTGGCTCCATGCCGATGGGGAACGTGTGGGCGTGGCCCTCCGGCGCGCTGGCGGCCGACCGGACCCTGGCCGCGATGATCGAGTTGGCCCGGCGCATCACCCGGGCGGCCAACGACTACGAAGGCGTAGGCCACCCGCTGGAAATCACGTACGATCTGGCGGGCCTTTATGCGCCGGCCGCCGACGAGGTCGTGCGTGAGTTGGGGCTGGAGGAGCCCGTGCCCCGGCTCGCCCAGCTCGTCGCGGCCAGCCCCGTCGAGGCCGCCATCCACGACGCGTACGGCAAAACCCTGGGGCAGAATGCCTACAATCTGCTCGGCGAGCCGTACATGTCGCGCGATTTAGGATATTACCTGGGCGACGAATTCGCGGGCGAGTACCTCGACCGCTACACGCTGCGGGAACCCAAGCCGCAGATGCCCCTGTACCACCTCGTCGGCGCCTTGGATCCGCTCGCGGCGGGCGATGTGGCCCGGCGGGTGGACGACGGCCTGCCCGAAACCCTGGCCGAGTGGATCGCCGCCGACGGCCTGACGCACATGAAAATCAAGCTCGCCGGCGACGATCTGCCGTGGGATGTCGACCGGGTAACCTCGGTCGAGCGGGTGGCGGCCGAGACCCAGGCCGCCCGGGGCTGCCACGAGTGGTTCTACTCGGCCGACTTCAACGAAAAGTGCGAGAACGTCGAGTACGTGCTCGAGTTCCTGGCCAAGGTGGGCGAGCGATCGGCGCCCGCGCTGCAGCGGTTGCAGTATATCGAACAACCAACGCACCGCGACCTGCGCGCGAACCCGGAAAACCGGATGCATGCCGCGGCCGGGATCAAGCCCGTGGTGATCGACGAATCACTCGTCGATTTCGACAGCCTGTTGCTCAGTCGCGAACTGGGGTACTCCGGCGTGGCGCTGAAGGCCTGCAAGGGGCACAGTGAAGCGCTGCTGATGGGCGCTGCCGCGCAGAAGTACGGCATGTTCCTGTGCGTGCAGGACCTCACCTGCCCCGGCGCCTCGTTCCTGCATTCGGCCAGCCTCGCCGCGCGCATCCCCACCGTCGCGGCCATCGAAGGTAACGGCCGCCAGTACTGCCCGGCGGCCAACGCCGCCTGGGCCGAGCGGTTCCCCAGCATGTTCCACATTACCGACGGCACGCTGGGCACCGCCGTATTGAACGGCCCGGGACTCGGCTTTTGAACCATCCGTCCAGAGCGCCCGCTTGAACATGCCGCGCTGGAGTTCACGCTTCAGCTTGCCGGACCGCCGCGGCGAGATATAATGGATGCTGACACGTAAACTCCAATGGCGCGGGAACCCGACTGCTGAACCGGCTTGCCGAGCAGCGCCGCCGCCGGGCCTTTGACCGCCACGCGGAGTTACTCGAAGGTATGCGTTCGACGCACGCGTTGGCCCCGGCTCCGTATGCCGACGCGACAACCTTGCCCGGCTACCGCCGCGCTGCCCGCCGGGCCGTGCGCCGCGGATACGCGATTCCGCTTCCCCGCCCCTGGCCGGGTTACGGGGTGCCGATTCGGCCGGGTGCACCGTACGTTGGGGCGCCTGCTTACTCCCCGCACGTGCAGCAGCCGATACGAGGCGTCGAAATAGCGCGCCCCACACTTGTCGCAAATCCACCGCATGGCCCCCGCCCCGTCAATCCCGGTGTCGTTGTCCTTACGGTCCGGCGGGGGGAATCTCGCGCCCGTGCGGGTCGGTATCGGTGCCGGCCATGTCGGTGGCTAGGTGGCTTTGGAGCGGCGCCCCGATGAAGTGCTCCATGCGTTCGGCCGGCTCGTGCACATGGTCCAGGGGCAGGCCGAGATACTCGACCAGGTACGCCTCCCACAGCCGGTGCGAACGGATCAGCCCCCGCGCGCGGCCACGGCCGGCCGCGGTCAGATGCAGCGCGCGGCCCCTGCGGCCAACCTCGCGGCGCTGAAGCAGGTGAGCCAGGGCGAGCCAGGCCAGGGGGCCGCCGCCCACGGCTCGGGCCGCCTCGCCGGCGGGCATGGGGCGCGGAA
>PWXP01000447.1 GCA_003561895.1 Planctomycetaceae bacterium
ACGCGGACGACGTGCCGGCGCTGCTCCCCGGTGGCGGCCACGAGCGCGCCGTGGGCGTTCTGGTCCTGCCAGAACTGCCGGTCGCCGGCCACGTCGTCCAGCGCCAGGTAGTCGACTTCCAGCAGGCCGCACTGTTCGAGGTTTGGCGAGGTGACCCGCCAGCCCCGTTCCAGGTCGCGATACAGGTAATACGCCAGGACCGAGCGGAGGGCCCGGCGCGTTTCGTCGAGTAGCGGCCCCGGCATAGTCGGGGCGGCGGCATACAGGTCGGCCGGAAGGTCCATGGCGCGTTCGACGTGGTGCACCAACTCGTCGTAGCGCAGCCCGGCGGCGCCGATGCGGCTCATCGCCCGGTACAGGGCCGAGCGGATCACCCCGACCTCGACGAAGTCGTTGAAATGGCCCGCCTGCAACGAAGCGTCCTGCCGATTGTCGGTGAAGCTGAGCAGCTTGCGGGCGTTCGGGTCCAGGTCGTGGGCAACCCGCAGCTTCAGGATCGTGGCCAGCGCCAGCACGGTGGTGGCCGTACTGCGGCCGTCGGCGCCGATGGTGGCCAGCTTGGCCATGTCGGAACGCTGGCGGGCGCTGTAGGCCACGCGGCACTCGGGATTCAGGCAGAAACGAAACGGCGCCGGCACGAACGCCACCTGCACGCCGTCGGCGTCCTGCCGGCCGTCGGGCCGGAGGCGCATGACCTCGGGAAGCGGCACCTTCCGCTTGATCCGCGGGCTGCCACGGTGAATTTCGATCCAGTCGTCCGGCACGCGAGCGAGAATGTCCTCAAGCTCGCCCGTCCAAGGGTGCTCGCCGGACAGGTAGAGGTAACCGGATACGGCCTCGTCCGAGATGGTCAAGCCGAAGCTGTTGCGGGGGGTGACCGCCCCGGTTTGGCCCGCGCGGGGCCGGTCGACACGGTAATACGGCTGTCCGCAGGCGCGGCAGAAGACCAGCGGCAGGAGGATTTTGCTGCGGTCGCCGGGAACGTACTTCTGGCCGCGGAGGGTGATTTCCCGGTGCTGCCCATCCTCGAGCGACGCCCACACGGTATCGCCGCGGGAGATGAACTGGTGCAGGCGGAAGGCGAAGACGGGAAAGCCCGTCTCCGGGTGCTCGATTTCGCTGCCCGCGTAAAGGTACTTTTCGATGGCGGCCCGGGCCTGTTCGGGCGGAAGGCCGACCACGCCGGCCAACTCGGCGGCCGCCCCGCCCTCGCCGACGACCGCCCGCGGGACCCGGCGCACCAGCTTGCCGGTTTCCTCCTCCCGCCGCAGGCCGAAGGTCTGTTCAAGCCAGGAGGCCAGCGGGTCTTGGCAGAAGCCGTCGAAGCTTCGCGGGGGGGCGCCCTCGGCGCTGACGGCCTTCTGGAGCCCCGCAACCGCCTCGGGAGAGGTGAAATCGTATTCGGCCGTGGTGCGCCGAAGTGTCTCGCCGATGACCCGTTCCGGCGCGACCGGTTCGCCGAAGATGCGCGTGGCGACCTCGGCGACCACCCGGGCCTGGTCCTCGCTCGTTCCAACCGAGGCCATCGTGGCCGAGGTGCCGACGCACCGCACGTGAGGGTTGCCGAACGCCTCCCGGCACCGGCGGATGAGCATCGAGACATCGGCCCCTTGACGACCGCGGTAGGTGTGCAGCTCGTCGAACACGAGGAACCGCAGATTATTGGCGTAGTTGACCAACTGCCGTTCGTCGACCCGGGTGAGGATCAGCTCGAGCATGACGTAGTTGGTCAGGAGAATGTCGGGCGGTTCGCGCAGGATCTTCTCGCGTTCGGCATCGCCCTCCTGCCCCGTGTAACGGGCGTACGTAACCGGCGGCGACTCGCCCTCATAGCCGCGCCGGAGAAACTTGTCGAGTTCCTCGCGCTGGCTGTTCGCCAGGGCATTCATCGGATAAACGACGATTGCCTGGATGCCCTTGCCGCTTCCCTGCCGAAGTATATGGTCGACCGCCGGGACAAGGAAGGCCAAGCTCTTGCCCGACCCCGTACCGGTTGTGAGCACGTAGGCGTGGCCTTCCATCGCCACCCGGATCGCCTGCTCCTGGTGGCGGTGGAGCCGGAGCAGCTTGCCGAAATCGTTCTCATGCTTCTTGGCCCGGAAGATGCGGCCGCATTCCTTGTGGAGCATCCCCTCTTCGACCAGCCGGTCGATGGTGGCGCCCGGCTCGAACGAGGGGTTCAGTTGCAAGAGCGGATCGGGCCACAGCAGCCCCTGTTGAATCTCGCGCTCGACCGCCCGGTGGATGCGCTGGTCGGCAATCCGAATGAAGCTCCGCGTGTAGGACGCGTAGTCCCCGATCAGGTCGCGGTGTAACTCGAAAACGTCCATGGTCGGTGCCAATCCTGGTACGTTGGGACCGCCTCCCGCTGCGCCGCCCGTGCGGCTGCAGGGGGAGGACGCGAGCGATTCTCCGGTGGTGACTCCCAATCCTTGACAAGCCGCGGCTTCCGGACCTCCATCTGCAAATGGCCAGTTTACCCCTTGCAGGAAGTAATGGCAACCATCCGGCGAGCCCTCGCCAGGGTGCCAGTGGCGGCCAGTGCGGAATTGGCTTCCGGTTGCGCCGATCGCGCAAATCAGGCACACGGCAGCCCGATTTTGGCCGCCCAAGCCCATCGTACCAGTGCGCTCTGCCAGATCCCGGCCAACCGGGCAGAGTTTACTTCGGCTCCCCCCGAATTATGGGTACGACGCACCTTCCGGAGGTGAAGTTGATCGCATCGGCGCGAAGCCACCACCTCAAATGCCGGTTGGCTCCCTCGACAGTACCGGGCACCCAGCGATATGACGCCGCAAGTGCTGTTTTCGTAAAGGCTTGCGCCCGACAACGCAAACAAGGCATTGCGGTTGTTCTCTTCCGCCAGCGCGCACAAAACCTTGATAGCGTTGTCCGGGACAAGGGACATTTGTGGGCTAAATTTCACCCAAATTCGCGTCATATATAAGTGGTGGGAGCGGTTACCACTCCTGGCAGGCGAATCTGGGCCGTGCTCGCTGCTTCGAAGCCTGAGTGCATCTTCATCTTGACGTGTTGGGCATCGCCGGGCAGACCCTGCTTGAGGTGGTCGGTCCCGGTTGTGCAACCCCCAGCCATTTCTTGCAGGATGGCTCGTCCATATCGAGAGTTGGTGGGCCACTACAGGGTGGCATAAGCCTACCCATAGACAGTACTGCTGGCTGTCTCCGGAAACGGAAGAGCCCGCAAAGAGTTTGCCCTGCTTCGTTTATGGGTTGACTTTTCGCAGCGCCGGGCGAAAATGAAAGTAGATGGGAAAGAGACCCCATGACTGAGACCCCGATATTTGGGGGGGCCAAGGATGGCGCCTTCTGTGACCGACCACGTGGTACCGCAGTTTTCTGATACTTTGTTGCGCGCTGTCGCTCAGCACGCCGAACGACAAGCTCACCTAACCGGCACCTACCTGCGCAATTCCGGCTTCTGTCCGGACGGGGAAATCCGGCTTCCGGGACCGGCCCTGCTCGAGCTTGCCGCCGTCTTGGAGTTGGGCGTTTGGGAGCGACGTGGGATTCGTCAATATCTGCCCGCCGATCTGCTCACCTACCGCGAGGCAGCCGACCAACTTGCCGCCCGGTGCATGAAAGGACCGGCGGAGTTCCAGGGCCGGAATGCCGCTCCTCTATCCCTACGGATCTTCCGCGTCTGGGTGGAGCACTTCGCATGGGATGGCCCGGACCTACTTGACGCTGATGTGGTGCTCAGCGATGCCGACCACGAGGATGATTTCATCGATTTATTAGCAGAATTCATTTGGACGCACCGGAACGAACTGCAGCACCTCATCCATGCCGGAGGAAACGATGAAAAAGCGTAGCGAGAAGGGCCGTGCCCTATTCTACACGAGAGACTCGGGCGGCAAGCACGAAACGACGCCTTCGGAGTACGTCCGGTGGGCGCAGCGGCGAGCGGAAGAACTCGGGCTGCGTTTCGAGGGCACTCCTGAAGCAATCGAAGCAATGATTTGGGACGGCCGTTCAGCCAGGGGCGACCTGTTTCTTGACTTCGGGGTTCAGGGAAACATCCTTTCACGACCTGGGCTTGATGCGCTCATCAAGACGGCACTAAACGACGTGAACGTTTCACACGTGATGATCCCCCGACGCAACCGGCTCGCCCGACCCCAGGACCCTATCGACGGGATTGCACTGGAGAACAGCTTGCGAAATCAGGGCATGACCTTGGTTTTCATGGACAAAGTCCTTGCCCCCCGGAAGCGAGGTGCCCGTCCGGATGTTACTGAGACGATTGCGGCGACCATCGATTACGATCGGTCAGCGGAGGATCGCCGAGAGTTGGCTCAGAAGGTGCTGTACTGCCAGCTTCGGCTGGCGAAGGAGGGATTCTCGACAGGTGGCCGCCCTCCCTACGGCTTTCGGCGTTGGTTAATCAAGGAAGATGGAATGCGAATCCGCGAACTGACCGAAGGTGAGCATGTCCGGATGCGAGGGCATCATGTGGTGTGGCTGCCCGGCCCGGAAAGTGAATGGGTTGTGATCCGACGCATCTTGGAAATGCTTGAGCATTTGACTGCCTCCCGTGTAGCCAAAATCCTGACCAGCGAAGGCGTACCGACTCCTGACCACAAGCGGTATCGGACGGACAATGGCGTGCGGCACCGCACGAGCGGCGTATGGCATCAGACGACGATTGTCAATATTGCTCGGAACCCTCTCTTGCTTGCTGTGGTCGAATACGGCCGACGGTCGATGGGTGACCAGCTTCGCTGGACACCCGAGGGTCCCCGCGAACTGACCGACGCCGATTTTCGGATTGAGAATGATAAGCCGAAGGTGATCCGCAACCCAGTTGAACAGCGCATCGTAGCCCCAACCATTTTCTCAGCGCCCGTCGATCCGGAACGGCACCGTCGTTTGTTGGCCAAACTCGACCAGCGCGGTGGAACTCAACGCGGAAAGCCGCGTTCGCGCGATCCGAACAAGAATCCGCTAGGCGGACGGTTGTTTGACATCACTTGCGGCTGGCCGATGTACCGGATCCCTTACGGGGACGGGTTCCGCTACCGGTGTGGGCTATACCACCAGAGCGGCGGGGATCGGTGTAACCACAACCACGTGGACGGCCTCACGGCAGCCCGGTTCCTGCTCAGTTGCGTGCGGCAACGCGTCCTCTTGCCAGGGCGCCTCGAGAAACTGGAACAGCGCATCCGCCAGTTGGCGGCTGCGGACCAATGTGACAACCGGCGCGCGCAGGAGATTCTCTGCAAAAGGGCTGCGTTATGCGAGGCCGAAGCGGAACTCCAGCAGGTGGCGGAAAACCTTGCCCGGGCGAAGACGGACGAGCAGTACCGGGCCATCAGTACCGTGTTCGATCAGTTGTCGGAGCAAATCAAATCGCTTCGCACCCAGATTTCCGCTGCCGAAGGCGAAATCGACACGGCGAATGGGGCAGACTCTGCAATCACTGTCGCCATGGCCATCATCGACCAATTGACCGGGCTGGCAAACAAGGCGGACGAACTTGGGGCGGCCCGGCACCTGTTCGACCTGCTGAACGCACGATTGTTTCTCGGCTTTCACCAAGTCAAAGTAAAAAGACGCACCCTGAACAAATTGTGTGGCGGCACACTGACCTTTGGCAATGCGCCTCCCCCAATCGAAGTATATAAAGGACGCACTTCGCGACAAAAAATCAAAGGCCCGGCAGCAACCGAAGTCGCCGGGCCCGGCAAGGGCAACTCGCCCTCACCCCCCGAATGTTGTATTGGTTCCGGTTTGGAGGACAAGTCGTTAAGAAATGTCAGTCGGGGCGACACGATTTGAACGTGCGACCTCTGCGTCCCGAACGCAGCGCTCTAGCCAAGCTGAGCTACGCCCCGCCGCCGGTAAACAGTTATTATACTTGCTCGGTCGGTAGGATCAAGAGGGTCTGCCACCCTCTCCGGGAATTCAGGCAAGAATAAGCCGGGAGGCCGGGCGCTAGGCGTGTCCGGGTGCGGCCGAAGAATCACCTGTGATGCCTCTCAATGTAAGCGGTCTACCCGCCCATTCGGGGCAGTAGCTCGCGGACCATGGTGATGGCGGCAGGTCCGACGAGGACTACGAAGATTCCAGGGAAAATGAACAAGACCAGCGGGAAGATCAGCTTCACGGCCGTCTTAGCGGCCTTTTCCTCAGCCAACTGGCGGCGGCGGGTGCGCATCGCGTCGCTCTGTACACGCAGTGCCTGGGCAATGCTGGAGCCGAACTTGTCCGATTGGATCAATACGCCGGCCAGGGTGCGCAGGTCGGAGACGCCGGTGCGCAACCCCAATTCGTGGAGCACCTGGGCGCGTGGCCGTCCCATTTGGAGTTGGAAATTGGACAGGGCGAACTCCTCGGCCAAGACGCGGTAGGTTCCCTTCATTTCCTCAGCCACTTTTCGCATGGCCTGATCGAGCCCGAGACCCGCTTCCACACAAACGACCATGAGGTCGAGGGCGTCGGGCAGGGCGAGAAAGATGGCGTTCTTGCGTCGGCTGCCCAGGAAGCCGACGAGGATTTCAGGGAGGTAGAAGAGAAATCCCGCGAGGCCGATCGTACCGACCAGGGCCTTCTGGCCCAAGCCGCCGAGGCCGAGAGTCGTACCACCGCCGAGCAGTAGGCCGACCACCAGGCCGACGAACTTCAGTCCGAGGAAGATGCCCCCGGCCGCCTCGCCGCGGAAGCCGGCGCTGGCCAGCCTCTGCCTCAGTTTGCTCACTTCCACTTCGCTCTTGGGTTGGAGCGGCTTGGCCAGCGCGGGGGTAGCTTTTTCGAGCATGCGGGTCATGGCATCCTGCTTTTTCAACGCGGCGCCGCCTGAGGATTTTCGCTTGTGGGGGTGTTTCAGTTCATCCAGCCGCTCCAGCGTACGCGGTTTTCGCGCGGCCGCCAGTTCCATCGCCCACCACGCCACGGCGGCGAACATGCCGAACAGTGCCAGGGGCAACAGCGCTTCGAAACTTACGAGGGTGTCGGCAAGTATCACCATGACGGACTCCAATTTCTTGTGGCGCCGGCGCCTTGAGTTCGAGGGCGTCAGACTTGAATGTTTACGATTTTTCGGATGACCAGCGCCCCGATCACCTGCATGACGATGGCCGCCGCGAGCATTTGTTTGCCCATGGGATCGTCGAAGAGGACCATCAGGTACTCGGGGTTCAGTTGGTAGACGGCGAAGAAGAGGACAAAGGGCAAGGCCAAGAGGACCGTACCGGAGAGTCGGCCCTCGCCGGTGAGCGCCTGCACCTGCCCCCAAATGCGGAAGCGGTCGCGGATGAGCACGCCGATTTTGTCGAGAATCTCGGCCAGGTCGCCGCCGGTTTGGCGTTGTAGGACCACGGCGGTGACAAAAAATTTCAAGTCGAGGTTGGGCACCCGTTCGGCCAGGTCGCGGAGGGTTTCCTCCAGGGGAATGCCGAGGTTCTGTTCTTCAAAAGCCCGCTGGAACTCTCCCGAAATCGGATCGCTCATTTCCTCGGCCACGCAATGGAATCCGAAACCGAGGCTCTGGCCGGAGCGGAGTCCGCGGGCGATCATTTCGAGGGCATCGGGCAGTTGCGCGGCGAACTGCTTCAGGCGTCGTTTGCGGCGCCAGAGGAGCCACATCGGGGGCAGGAAGCCGAGCACGGCGCCCAGGATCGGCAGGAGTGTCAAGTGGATTCCGAGGAAGAAGCCGAGGACCATTCCACCCGCGGCCGTCACCGCGCAAAGGAGCAGCAGCTTGGCGAGCGTCAGGGAGGTATCGGCCTGCTCGAACAGCAAGCCGACGTTTCCGAAGCGGCTGAACAGGGCGTCGAAAAATCCCGGCCTGCCGTCGAGCGGATGGGCCAGTACGCTCTTTTCTTTCTCGAGGCTTGGTTTTCCCGGCCCTGCGCCGGTGAGCATATCGAGCCGGTCCTCGACAACGGAGTTCCGGCGGTCGCGCATCAGCAGGACAAGGCTGCCGGCCAGGGCGCTGACGAAGACGAAAACAGCAATCGGGACCCACAAAGTGGCGGCCATGATGACGCTCCGCTTGAGGTAGTTAGTCTGCCATCATTACGCGTTGGCGGAAGGCGCTGGAGGGGAGTCGCACCCCGGCGGCTTCCAAGCGGGTCATGAACGAGGGGCGGATTCCGGTGGCCTGGAACTGGCCGTAAGCGCGTCCGGTTTCGTCCATGCCCATTTTTTCGAAGCGGTAGATGTCTTGCATCACGACGGTGTCCTGCTCCATGCCCACCACTTCGGTAATGTATGTGATCTTTCTCGGCCCGCCCTGCAAGCGCGACGCCTGCACGATCAGGTCGACGGCGCTGGCGATCTGCGTGCGCATGGCCTTCAGGGGCAGTTCGAAACCGGCCATCATAATCATGGTTTCGAGCCGGGCGACGGCGTCGCGGGGCGTGTTAGCGTGAATGGTGGTCAACGATCCCTCGTGGCCGGTGTTCATCGCCTGGAGCATGTCGAGCGCTTCGGAGCCGCGGCACTCGCCGATGATGATGCGTTCGGGCCGCATCCGCAGGGCGTTGCGCACGAGGTCGGTGGCCTTGATTTCACCCTTGCCCTCGATGTTCGCAGGCCGGGTTTCCAGCCGCACCACGTGGTCCTGCTGGAGCTGCAGTTCGGCGGCGTCTTCAATGGTGACGATGCGGTCGGTGTTGGGAATGAAGCTCGAAAGCGTGTTCAGGAGGGTCGTCTTTCCGGAGCCGGTTCCGCCGCTGATGATGATGTTCAGCCGCGCCTTGATGGCGCCTTCGAGCAGCATGACCATTTCGGGCGTGAAGGCCTTATAGTTGAGCAGGTCTTCAAGCTTCAGCGGATTGGCGCCGAACCGCCGAATGGACACCGCCGCTCCGTCCAGCGCCAGGGGCGGGATGATGGCGTTGAATCGCGAGCCGTCCAGCATTCGGGCGTCGACCATGGGGCAGGTCTCGTCGACCCGGCGGCCCACTTTCGAAATGATCCGGTCGACGATCTGCAGGAGGTGGTCGTTGTCGCGGAACGCCACCGTGGTCTTCTCCATCTTGCCGCGGCGCTCGACGTAGATGCTCCTCGGGCCGTTGATCAAAATGTCGCTGACGGTCGGGTCCTTCAGCAGCATTTCGAGCGGTCCGAGGCCGAACGTCTCGTCGAGCACTTCCTCGACCAGCCGGTCGCGCTCGGTGCGGTTTAGCAGGGTATCTTCGGTATCGCAAAGGTGCTCGACGACGAGGCGTATTTCGCGCCGCAGCGTATCGCCTTCCAGCTCACCCACCCGGCTGAGGTCGAGTTTGTCGACCAGCTTGTTGTGGATACGCTGCTTGAGTTTGTCGAAGTTGTCGCCTTGCGGGTCGGTCGTCCGAAGTGTGGTGGTCAGTTTTGGCATGAACGCTTCCTCGCGTAAGCTGCAAGTCTCCTGCCGGCCGCGGCCACCAGGGTGGGGCAGCGGCGTGGCCGAGCGGGCGCCCGGTGCGTAGGGCACCGCGCCCGGGAAAGTGTAGCTTACAGATTGCGGAAGGGCGCCGAGCGAGGCAAGAGGGAAGCGTTGTGCGGGATGGGGCAAATGTGCCGGTCGGAGCGACACAGTGTTGCGGCGTAACCGTTCCCCGGCCGGCCGGGAACGGGTCGATTTAGTCGTCTTGCTTCTGCAGAATCTGCTGAACGTGGCGGGCCAGGAGTTCAGGGTCGTCACTTCGGACGACGTGGTCGATCTGTTTCTTCGGGACCTCCAGGTTCTCCAGGGCGGCGGCCGCGCGCTGCCAGAGCCGCTGGCGAGCTTTGCCCTCGGCAAGGTACAGGTCGGTGACCAATTCGCCCAGCCGCTGGACGGCGATCGTGTCGCGTTGGCGGTAGTAATTGCGGATTACCTGCTCTTGGTACGCGGTACGCTTTTTTGTCATGTGTTTGTCCTTAGGCGTCAAGTGTCCCCGACCGGGGGCAAAGCAAAACTATCCTAAGTCTAATTATAGAAACCACTTACGTAAATTTCTTTCCCCGAAATCCGCCCCGTTTTCCGCCCCAGGTCCAAGAGAGCCTTGGCCCCCACCGGAGTCCGTGCCTGGCCCTGGCTGCCCGATCACACCCCACACTACCATGCACCACTACGTCCTTCAAGACCAGCGCCGAGGCATGGTCGGACTTCGGGCAGAATCGCCGGGCACTGCGGCAGATCATGGGCAACGGCAACTGGGATGACGAGCGGGATGCGAAGAGGCTTGACTTCTGTCGTATCGAGAGCAATCTGGACCTTCTGAGCCCCGAAACACTCGCGGAAATCAACGCGGCCATCGTCCCCGAGGGCCACCGGCTGGAGCCGGAGGCCGCCGAGATGGTGCGGGCCGACACGTTCGCCGGCGAAACCGACGTCCATTACCCGACCGATTCCAGTCTGATCGGCTACGGCGTGCGAAAGGTTCTCGCTCTGGCGGTGGCCCTGGCCGGTATGTTCGACCCAGAAGAGCTGGCCCGAGAGGCTTTTTGGGACACGACACTCACTAACGCCTGATACCGGCCTGACCCCATGACTTGCTGACCCCATGACTTGCTGACCCCATGACTTGCACCATGACTTGCCAGCGCCGCCAGCCAGTCGGTGGGGCGTACGCGGCGCCGCGCCGGCATGGCTACCACCGCCGTGGGCTCCGTAGCACCCAGACGGCCGCTTGGCGCCGAGGAACCGGCCTTCCCTTTCCGGCAGGCCGCCGATGCGTATAATGGAGGCATGACTGCCCGTAGCCTCACCGCACTGCCGGTATACAACGAACGGAACTACCTGGCCGGGGCGCTGGCCGGGGCGCTGTCGTACAGCGAGGAGGTGCTCGTCGTCGACGACGGGTCTACCGACGGCACCTCGGAACTGCTGGCCGCGCGGCGCGACATCCACCTTATTTCGCACCGGCACAACAGGGGGTATGGGTCGGCGGTGCGGTCGGCGTTCCGGTTCGCCGTCGACGGCGGGTATGACATCCTAGTGACCATCGACTGCGACGGCCAGCACCAGCCGCAGCTCATCCCCCGTTTCGTGGAAACGGCGGACTCATTCGATGTGGTTTCGGGCAGCCGCTACCTGCGCGATTTTCCGGGCGATGCCGAGCCGCCGGAGGACCGCCGCCGGATCAACGAGCAGATTGCCGCCGAGTTGAACCGGCGGCTGGGGCTGAAGCTCACCGACGCTTTCTGCGGATTCAAGGGCTACCGGGTCGAGGCGCTTCGCACGATCGAACTGCAGGAGGACGGCTACGCCATGCCGTTGGAGTTTTGGGTGCGCGCGGCGCGGCGCGGCCTGCGCATCGTCGAGTTGCCGGTGCCGCGGATTTACCTCGACGCGTCGCGCTCGTTCGGCGGGTCGCTCGACGACTCCCACCGGCGACTGGAGGTATACCGCCGCGTGCTGGACCGCGCCCTAGGCACCCTGGCCGGCGAGGCGCCGGCCTTCGCCCCCACGCCCCTGTGTGAAGGCTCATGAGCGGAACCGCGCCCGGGACCAGGCAGCCAGCGTTTCGCGCGCCGTCGGGCGACGGGGGTGCTCTGATCGCGCCGTCACCGGGCGAATGGGATCGTGTGCTGGCGGAGAATCGGACGATCCGTGAGCAGTGGCGATACGACGTTCAGGGCCGCCCGCTCGACGAGCTGGCCCGGCAAGCGCGCCGAGACCTGCTGTGGGCGGCGGTGGCCTACACGCGACGATACCGCAACGCGCCGTCCCCTGCCGACGATGCGGCGCCGGAGTTGTTTCTTGCCGGTCATCAGCCCGAGCTATTCCACCCGGGAGTGTGGCTGAAGAATTTCGTGCTGGGCGCCCTGGCCCAGCAGCGGGGCGCCGTGGCGGTCAATCTGCTGATTGATAACGATACCGTCAAGGGGACGTCGCTGAAGGTGCCCACGGGCGTGCCCGAGACGCCGCGGCTGACGCCTGTTCCGTTCGACGCGGCAGGTGAGCCGGTGCCGTACGAGGAGCGGCGGGTCGTCAACGGCGCGTTGTTTCGGAGCTTCGGCCGGCGGGCCGCTGGGGCCGTCCGCTCTCTGGTGCCCGATCCGATGGTGGAACGGTTGTGGCCCCTGGCCTGCCAGCGAGCGAGAGAAGAGGGCAACCTGGGCCTGGCGTTAGCGCAGGCGCGGCACACTTTCGAAGGGCGCTGGGGGCTGAAAACTCTGGAGGTGCCGCAAAGCCGCGTGTGCGCGGGCACGTCGTTTCGGTGGTTCGCCGTCCACCTTCTGGCGCAGTTGCCGCGGTTCCACAAGGAATACAACGCGGCCGTTGCGCACTACCGCCGCCGGCACGGCGTCCGCAGCGCGGCGCATCCCTTTCCCGACCTGGCCGGCAAGGACGGTTGGCTGGAAGCTCCGTTCTGGATTTGGACTACGACCCACCCGCGCCGCCGACCCCTGTTCGCGGCGTTCCGCCGGGGTCGGGTGATCGTTTCCGACGGCGAGTCGCTCGAAATCGAATTGCCGGTTACCGCCGAGGGCGACGGCGCCGCGGCGGTCGAGCGACTTTGCGCGCTTGAGTCGTCGGGCGTGAAAGTCCGCTCGCGCGCGCTGACGACTACCCTTTGGGCGCGGCTTGCTCTGAGCGACCTGTTCGTCCACGGCATCGGCGGGGCGAAATACGACGAGGTGACCGACCGCCTGTTCGAGCGGTTCCTGGGGCTTCCTGCGCCACGGTTGATGGTCGTCTCCGGGACGCTGCTTTTGCCTGTTCGCGCGCCGGCGGCGTCAGTCGACGAGCAGCGCGAATTGAAGCAACGGCTATGGCAATTGCGGCACCACCCGGAACGCTTCCTCGAAGAAAACCTGCATGATGGACAGGGCGAACACAATGAACCGTGGCGGCTGATTGCCGAGAAACGCCGGTGGATCGAAACGCCCCAGACGCGCGAGAACGCCCGGCGACGCTGCCGAGCGATCCGGGAAATCAACGTGGCGCTGCAGCCTTACATATCGGGGCGGCGTGCGAGGACACACGAACGGCTCGGCGAGGTCAACCGGGCTTTGGAGGCGGCGCGGCTCCTCCGCTGGCGGGAATTCGGTTTCTGCCTCCATCCGGAAGACTCCCTCCGGCGTTTTCTCGATCGGGTCCTTGGCAAAGCCGCCGCCACTTGCTCCAATGAGTTGACCGTGGTACGGTAGCATAGATTTCATGCAGGGTCGGTCAAAGTTGCGGGAAGCCGCGGCCGCTCGGCGCAAACCGAAGCCGACTTGGCCCACGCGGAACGCACGGCGTCAAGTGGCCCCGGTGGCCCGCCCTGCACCCGTGACAGACAATTCGCACTAATCTTCGGTGCCTTTTCCGCAAGGATGCCCATGTCGACCGGTTTATCATCTAGTGGCAGCAGCGCAAGCTGCCGAGGCGATCGACCCGGCGCGGCCGGCGCCGTGGCGATCGTTCCCGCTCAGCAGAGCGACCACGTGGGCGTCTATTGTTTTCTGAACTCGGTCTTTGGCGGCCCCTCGCAGGCCGAGTTCCGCGTTTCGCTCGAAGATCCTTGTTACCAGCCGGGTGATCGGCTGCTGGCCAAGGACGACCGGCATATCATCGCCCACGTGCAGATGCTGTACCGATCGCTGCGGCTCGGAACGCTCCGGCTACCGGTCGCCCAACTCGATTGGCTGGCCACCGCTCCGAAGTTGCAAGGGCGAGGCGTGGGGACGCGTCTGCTGCAGGCGGCCGAGGACTGCATGGTGCGCCGCGGCGCGCTGGTCGGCTGGGTGCGCACCCGGTCGCCGCGGTTCTTCAGCCGGCTGGGTTGGACCGTCTGCGGCCGGTATGGTCGAAGTTGCGGCGATGCGCGGGGTGTGCTGGGCGCGATGATGGAGAAGGGGCTCCGCCCCGGAGCACGGCGATCCAGGCTCCACATCCGGCCGTGGCTGCTTTGGGAACTCAGCGGCCTGGCCGGCCTGTACGAGGAATGGCTGGGCGGCGTCGTGGGGCCCTTCGAGCGAGACCGGGCGTGCTGGCAATGGCTCGTGCGACGCCGCGCCTTCGATCAGCTTTACGTGGCCATCGACGGCTCCGACCTGATCGACATGGACGAGCGGAAGGTGCAGGTGGTCGGATACGCCGCCACGAAGGGCGAACAGGTGCTCGAGCTGGTGGCCTCGCCGGCGAAGCGGCGCGTGGCCATGATGCTGCTCGCCCGGGTATGCCACGACGCCATCGAAGCCGACTGCCACGCCATCCTGCTGAACGCCCCGACAAACGATCCGCTCCACAAAGTGTTCCGCAGGGCGGGCGGGCATTGCCGGCGCGGCGTCTCCGAGGGCGGCGAGGTGTTCATGGCGCGCGTCCCCCGGCCGCTCCTCCTGCTGCGGCAGATGAAAGACTTGCTGGTGGAGCGGGCGACGGCGGCCGGCCTTCCGCACCCGGCGGAACTCGGCTTCCTGGTGGGCACGAAACGATACCTGCTCACGTTCGCCGGGGGCCGCTTGGCGGTTGCCGCCCGGAAGCCGTCACCGCACACCGTCGAACTGAATCACGCCGATTTCACTCGCATGCTCCTCGGCCAGCTCAACTGGGAGCGGGCGCTGGCCGACCAGCGCGCCCGGCCCCATACCGACGAAGCCGCGCGTCTGGCCCGAACCCTCTTTCCCCCGGTTCCCTTCTGGAAACCGCCGCTGGACGATTTGAAGCGCGAGGGTGAAAATCCGTATTAGACCGCTTAACTGGCTCTTCCGTTTCTGGGGGAAGCATGCTCTTGTGGGGGGGCAAACCGGCGTGTGCCTACTACATTGGCGCAGCCTGCACCCAGAAACGGAACAGCCAAAATCGCTGGGCAAGCCGGGGGCATCCATCGCCTGAAAAACTGGAACAGGGGGGCTTCCCAGGGTGCTGGCAAAGCTTGCAATGCTGCCGGTCGCGAACCCGCCTTGCTTGCCCGGCCGGAGGCCTCTATAATCTCACCGGCCGAGAAGCCGGCTGCTTTTCCCTTGGGCGAGCGGCAGAGTGGGGTAAGCCACGTGCCGCCGCCGGCCTGATCAAGTGGTTTCGTCTCCTGCGCTTGGGCGCGCGCCCGCAACCCACCACGGAAGGTGGCACGGGCGAAGCAAGGATGCTGGTTCGCTGAACGCTCATACTGGGCACAGTCCGGTCGGAAGACGGTGCGTCGGGTGGCAGCCGGGCGTAGCGGTACCCCTCGCGCGCGCCCACAGCTTCACTCCGGGGTCGGTGCTGTTGGAGTTCACCCTTCAGCGTGCAAACGAGGCGGGGGCGATGCCCGACGGGCTGAAGCGTGAACTCCAACGTGGCCGCCTCACCCGCAACCTCGCCCGTATTGCGACCTTGCTGGCATGTGTGGCCGCGGTGCTGTCGGCCGCGGGCCGCGGCCGGGCGGCGGTCGACCTCCCGCAACCCCATGCTGCCGAGCCGATTCGCGTGAGTGCCGAAGCCGCTAACCAGTGGCAGGAGGGGGCCTACGAAGTGTGGCTGCTCCGTGGCGATTGCCGCCTCCAACAGGGCGACACCCGGGCCCAAGCCGGCGAAATGGTCCTCTGGATCGACCGTGCGGAGCCCACCGAGCAACGTCGGAGCCGGGTGATCGCCTACCTGGAGGACGACGTCGTGGTCGACTTTGCCGCCGAGGGGCACCGCGCGCGCGTGACCGACCGGGCGTGGCTGGGGCGATTCCACACCGCCGCCGGGTTCGACGTCGACACCCGCCGCATCGCCGGCCGCCCCGACGTTACGCCCGATGTCTACGGGCGCGCCCTGACCGCCTGGCGAGCCCCCGAGCAGGGGGGATCGTTGCCCGGCGAGGCGTCCCATGCCCCCTCCGTCACCCAAACGGCGCAATTCGCCGCACCGGCTCCGGACGGTGTGCGGGCCGCGCAGCCGCGGGCGGTGGTCGAGGGACTGCCGCGGGGCGCGCGGCGCATCCGGGTGTTTCCCCGCGGCGACGTACCCGTTCAGGCCCAGTGGTTCCCGGACCCGGCCACCCAGCAGTGGATCGCCGTAGTCGACTCGGGCGTGAACCTGATCGTCGACGGCGTGGACCGCCTCGAGTCGGTGGATGTGAGCACCGACCGGCTGGTCCTGTGGACTCGCAGTGCCGAAGAGCCCGACCTGACCGGCCAGACCCTCCAGGACGAGGCCACCCCGCTGGAAATCTACATGGAGGGAAACATCGTCTTTCGCCAGGGCGAACGGGTCATCCATGCCGACCAAATGTACTACGACGTGCCCAACAACATCGGCACCGTCCTGCGTGGCGAGATGCTCACGCCGGCGCCGAAGTACCAGGGACTTGTGCGTTTGAGGGCCGACGTGGTCCGGCAGCTCGGCCGCGACCGGTTCTTTGCCCAGGACGGGTTTATCACCTCCAGCCGGATGGGCCAGCCCGGCTACCGCATCCAGGCCGGCGATGTCGAGTTCGAAGACCTCCAGTTCCCCGCCGTCGAGCCGTTCACCGGCCAGCCCGTGATCGACCCGGCCACCGGCCAGCAGGCCGTCGCCCGCGAGCAACTGATCACGGCGCGCAACAACCTGCTGTTTCTCGGGCCGGTGCCCGTGTTCTATTGGCCCGTCTTCGCCACCGACGTGAGCGATCCCACCTTCTACATTCGCCACCTGCGGCTCCGCGAAGACCGCGTCCGTGGAGTCCAGGTGCTCAGCACGTGGAACGCCTACGAAGTGTTCGGCGTGCGTAACCGGCCCGCCGGCACCGACTGGGACCTGAGCCTCGACTACCTGCATGAGCGCGGCCTCGGCCACGGGACCACGTTCGTGTATCAGCGGCCGGAGGTGTTCGGCATCGCCGGCCCGGCCGGCGGCATTGCCGATTACTGGGGCATTTACGACACCGGCCTGGATAACCTGGGAGCCGGCCGGCGCAACTTGCAGCCCGAGGAAGACTACCGCTACCGGTTCCTCTGGCAGCATCGCCACCAACTGCCCGACGGCTGGCAGCTTTCGCTCGAGGCCGGCAAGATCAGCGACCGCAACTTCCTCGAAGAGTACTTCCAGCGGGAATGGGACCAGTTGAAGGACCAGACCACCGGCGCCGAACTGAAGCGGATAACCGACAACCGCTCCTTCAGCATCACCGCCGACGTGCGCATGAACCGGTTCTTCACGCAAACCGAGTGGCTGCCGCGGGTGGACCATTTCTGGCTGGGCGAGTCGCTCCTGGGCGACCGGTTCACGTGGTACCAGCACTCCAGCGCCGGCTACGCGCAGTTGAAAACCGCGACCGAGCCGCGCGATCCCGGCCAGGCCGCCCGGTGGACCGCCCAGGCGTGGGAGGAGACGCCCGGCAGCGGCGAGCGGCTGGCCACCCGCCAGGAGATCGACTGGCCGTTCCAGTTCGGACCCGTCAAGGTCGTCCCCTATGCCCTGGGCGAGCTGGCCCACTGGGGAGAAGACATCGATGGCGACGACCTCCAGCGGGCCTACTGGCAATTGGGCATGCGGGGGAACCTGCCCATGTGGGCCGTCGACCCGACCGTCGAGAGCGAGCTGTGGAACGTGCACGGCCTGGCCCACAAGATCAACTTCAAGGGCGAGTTCTTCCTGGCCGAGGCGACCCGCGACCTCGAACGGCTGCCGCTGTACGACCCGCTCGACGACGACTCGATCGAGGCCTTCCGCCGCCGAATGCCCGTAGCCACGTACGGCGAGCCGGCTATCCCCGACCGGTTCGACCCCCGCTTCTACGCCGTGCGCACCGGGCTGGCCGGCTCGGTGACCTCGCCGAGCGCCGAGGTGGCCGACGACCTGATGCGTCTGCGGCTGGGCGCCGAGCAGCGCTGGCAGACGAAGCGGGGCCGGCCCGGCGCGCGCCGCATCATCGACTGGATCGTCCTCGATTCGCACATGAGCTTCTTCCCGAAGTCCTCGCGCGACAACTTCGGCTCGGCGGCCGGCCTGCTCGACTACAACTTCCGCTGGCACGTAGGCGACCGCGTAACCCTCACTTCCGACGGCCTGTTCGACTTCTTCAGCGAGGGCCAGCAGGCGATCGGCTTCGGCGCGTTTCTGGCACGGCCCCCGCGCGGTGCCGCGTTCATCGGCATGCAACTGCTCGACGGGCCCATCCAGCACAGCGTGCTGAACATGTCGTACAGCTACCGAATGAGCCCGAAATGGGCCTCCACCTTCGGCACCTCCTTCGATTTGCGCCAGGGCAAGAATCTCGGTCAGAACTTCAGCATCGCGCGCATCGGCGAATCGTTGATCATCAGCGCCGGGTTCAACGTGAACGCGGCGCGCAACAACGTATGCGTCACCCTGTCCATCGAACCCCGATTCCTTCCCAACGCCCGGCTCACCCGCATCGGCGGCGTACGCATCGACCCGGCCGGCGTGCGCGGACTGGAATGACGGGCGCCGGCCCTCCGCGAGGTTTCTTGCCATGAACCACGTTCGATCCGGCTGGTACGCGAAGTTCCGCAACGCGTTTCGCGGCGTGGGGCTGGGTATCCGCGGGGAGAGCAGCTTCAAGGTCCATTTCTTCTTCGCCGCCGCGGTCCTGGCGGCCGCAGCGGCGCTCCGCCTGCCCGACCTGCGCCAATGGTGCATCCTGCTCCTGTGCATCACCCTCGTGCTCACCGCCGAGCTGTTCAACTCGGCCCTGGAGCGGATGGCCCGCGCGGTGTCGGACCGGGAAGACAAGAACCTCGGCGCGGCACTCGACATCGGCAGCGCGGCCGTGCTCGTGGCCTCCTTCGGCGCGGCCGCCGTGGGCGCCGCCATCTTTCTCGCCCGGCTTGGCGATCTGCTCGGCTGGTGGGGGTAGCCCGGATTATTGTCCAAGTTATTTCTGAGCGCACGCTTACAGCTTGTATCGCTGGGGTCGGCCGGTCATACTGGGGGGCAATGTGCGTTCCATTTCGACCCCCCGCCCAAGGAGTACCAGTTAGTACAAGGAGCCGACCTCAGTCACGCTGCGTAACGAGGGCGAGTACATCGAGTTGACGGTTCCCCGGCTGGACCTGTGGGCGATTGTGGAGTTGGAAATGGCGGAATGAACTGAACCGTCCAGGAAGGGAGGACGACCATGCCCGGCATCTTCCCCCCTGCATCCTGTTCCCCCCTGCATCCTGTTCCCCCCTGCATCCTGTTCCCCCCTGCATCCCCTTGACTTACATGCTGATCTCAGCTAGTCTCACGTGTGGGTGGAATTCCATCCGGAACCTTTGCTCCCGTTTGCAGGCT
>PWXP01000601.1 GCA_003561895.1 Planctomycetaceae bacterium
GCTGGTGCCGGTCGCCTGGCCGCGGCGCTTGGCCTGCTCGGCCGAGGCCGGCTGCACGCGGACGAACATCGTATCGCCGGCGACCAGCAGTTCCTGCGCGCCCTCGGTGCCGGCGCACTCGGTCAATACTTCACCGGTGGCGGCGTCGAGTATGCTCACCGGCGCGTCGTGGAAGCCCAAGGTCACGTAGATGCGGTCGCCCACGGCCACCAGGCGGCGCTGCACTTCGGGCGGAACCCGGGTGCGTTGGCCGCGCAACACTCGCCAGTCGGCATCGCGAATCTGCGGCCGCCACGCCTGCCAGCCCCACGGCTCGAGCGGCCGTTTCCAAAGCAGCACGCCGTTGAAGGCGTCGCGGGCCACCAACGACCATTGGGCGGGAAACCGCGGGTCGGTCACGCCGATGGGCCCTTCGTCGAGGATGTACACCAGCCGCCCGTCGGCCGAAACCATCGCCGGCAGGCTGGAGTCGATCTCGTGGCTGCGGCAGAACATCGGCTCCGACACCCACTGCAGCGCCTTGGCGGGTCCCACGCGCCGGTCGCGCGCCACGGCATTGCCCGACGCGCTGTGCAGGAAGTGCGTCCACTGGTCGATCTCCTCCGGCCACGGCTTGCGGACCACCTGCGGCGCCGCGCCGCCGGCCTCGCCCGGCAGCCGGTACAACACCCCGCCGGGCACGAGCGCGCGCATCAGTTCTTCGTCGGCGACGTTGCGTGCAGCCGCCGCGGCCGGGTGCAGGACGATCAGGTTCACCAGGTTGTCGGCGTAGGGCAGCGTCGTTCCGTCGAAGTGCTCGACGGAAACCTTGCCGTACAAGCCTTTTTGCTCGAGGTGTTCCCTTGCCCGCGCCACTTGCCCGGCACCGCCCACGAGGGCCTGCACGACCACCCCGTCGGGCGTGCCCAGTCCGGCGGTGAACTCGGCACTTTCCAGTCCCAGTTCTACGACCAATCCCCCGCTGACGCCCGACTGGCGGTAAACCGCCTCGGCATCGGCGCCGGCGTGGGCCGGCTGGGTTGCAGCGGCAACCAGAAGTAACAACGTCGGGAATGATGGTTTCATCGTGAATGTCCTTTCATCGAAACGGTCGTTCACCTCGCAAACATTTCGATCAGCGCGTCGGTCAGTCGGGCGGCGGTCTTGGCCGGGAGTGTGCCGATGCGTTTGACGAGCCGGCGTTTGTCTACGGCGCGGACCTGGTCGACCGCGGCCACACCCGGCTTCCCTTCGACCTTGGTGGCAATACGGAACGGATAGGCGCGCCCCGTTGTCAGCGGAACGATCACCACCGTTTGCAGATGCGAGTTGAGTTCATCGGGAGAAACGATAACCGCCGGGCGTTTTTTCCGATTTCACGCCCAATCGTCGGGTCCAGATTGACCAGCCACATTTCGAAACGCTTCATTACCAGGCGCCTTCAAAATCGCCGATCGTCGCGTCCCAATCGGCAAGCTGATCCTCGCCCGCCTGATGGCAGGCCGCCGCCGCGGCGTCCCAATCCTGGCGAACCCGCCGGGCCGAACGAATGATGACGGCATTACCGGACACTTCCATTTCCAACTGCCCGCTCAGCCCAGCCTGTTCAATCACCGCCTTGGGCAGCCGGACACCTTTGGAGTTTCCAATGCTGATCAGATTCGCCTGCATGCACGCACCTCATTTCGAGACAGGGATAATTACATTGTAGATCCCTCCTCGGCGGGCGTCAACGGCGGTTTCATGCATGGGGATGGTGGGTGGCGCCTCCCACGCTACCGAAGTACGACGGCTATTCGGTGGGCGACTGGTGCCCGAGACCATGCAACGCCTCATTGCCTAACCACCGAATCCGGCAGGGTTTGCGCGTAGTACCCAAACGGCCCCCGGAAGGTGCTAGCCCGATCTGGTGGTCAAACCCTGCTTCGATTCAAGGTCGCACGGGCAGGGTGGAGCCCCCAGGGACCGAATCGTGCAGGCCCGTTTCCCCACGCTTGGGCAGCCGCGCAGATTCATGCCGTTCGGGCCGGTTCGGGGCTCGACAGGCTGGCGGGGTTCAGGTATGCTATAGGGCATCCACATACGCGCTGCCGCCGAGCCGTCCCGGCGCCGCCGGCATCACCTTCCGCGATCCCACCCAACCACCATGATCCCACCGGCAACACGCATGATCCGCAAAAAGACCAGCGAGGGCATCGGCTACAGCATTGTTGAGCTTGGCCAGGTCCGTCATGTGTTCGCCAGTGCCGTTCCCCGGGGCGGCGGCGACTTCGAGCAGCAGACCCATGACGCCTTGAAGACCATCGACGACGTGATCGACGAGGAGGGGACCCAGGGCTCGATTGTGCAGCAAGCCGTCTTTCTCCGCGACATCGAACAGGCCGAGACGTGCCGGGCGATCATTCGCGAGTTCTACGGTTCCGAACTCCCGGCAACCAGCTACGTCCCGCAACCGCCGTGCGACAATAAACTCATTTCCATCGAGGCGCTGGGCGTGGGTCGAGGGTTCGACGGGGTGGAAATCCGGCGCCTCTCCGAGCAAATGGTCGTGACCAGCCACGACGGCACCGCATGGGTGCACCTGGCCAACGTCACCCCGTGCACGGAGACGACGTCTGTGTATGAGCGGGCGCTCGACGTGTTCGAGCAGATGGCGGCCGGGCTGGCCGAGTACGGATATTCCTTCAATCAGGTCATCCGCACCTGGTTGTACCTCGGCGACATCGTCGGCCCGGAAGCCGATACGCAACGCTACAAGGAACTCAACCGGGCGCGTACCGACTTCTTCCGTAACTGCCGGTTCGGCGGCGCCCTGCTGCCGGAAGGTTGGCGGAATGCCGTGTACCCGGCCAGCACGGGGATCGGCGCCGAGGGGCGCGACTTCATGGCGAGCTGCGTTGCCCTGGTCACCGACCGGCCCGACGTGAAGCTGGTTCCGCTGGAAAACCCCATGCAGGTTTCGGCGTTCGACTACGGGCGGCAATACAGCCCCAAGAGCCCGAAGTTCGCACGTGCCATGGTGGTAGCGGTCGGCGACACGGCCACGACGTTTGTCTCCGGCACGGCCAGCATTACCGACTCGGAGACGCAACACGTGGGTAACGCGGCGGCGCAGACGGCGCAGACGCTCGACAATATCGAGGCCCTGATCGGGGAGGCCAATTTCAACCAGCACGGCATGCCCGGCCTGGGCGCCACGCTGGACGACCTGGCTCTGGTCCGCGTGTACATCAAGCGGCAGGACGATTACCTCCGCGCCCGGGCCGTCTGCAAGCAGCGGTTGGGCGAGGTGCCGACCATCTACGCCGTGGCCGACGTCTGCCGCCCGGAATTGCTGGTCGAGATCGAGGGCATCGCCTTCTCGCAGCGGCCCTAGGCCTCAATGCGTTCGAGTGGGCGAGGCACGGGGGCATGGACAATGGTCACCAGCCGACCTCGCCCGTGTTGCGAACTGCGTGCTTGCCGCCATTGGCTGCCGTAGCGAGCCGCGACGATGGCCACGTCGTATTGGCACCAGAAGTCGTAGATGTCATGGTCATCGGTCTCCTGGAAACATACGAAACACGGCCCGAGTAGGCCGACCAAATGCAGGCCATTGATCCGGCGGGTGCCGCTTTGCGTGTATCTTTGCGAAACACTGCATGGATATTCGTTCGGGCCGCCGCCGGTAATGCGGATGCGTATTGGTCGCCGTGCGTCGCCCGGCCCGAAGAACTCTTCGGCAGCTTCGAGTGGAATTTGCAACTGCTCCTGGGCAAAGCCGGTTTCCCAGGCGTCACGTTCGACGATCAAACAGCGGCGATTACGCCCAGCGTCACGGTCGATGCGTTTCTTAGCCATAACACTTCTCCTTGGTAACAGGGGGCGAGTCGTGAACTGAATCAATGCCGAAGATGCGGTCCACCACCTCGTTGATGCGCGCCTCCAAGTGGACGCATCGGCGCTCGGCCAGCGCGCGATCGTGAGGGGTACGAGCCTCGAATAGTCGCTGTGCAGCCCCGGCACGCTCGGAGCCGAGGGAGTTCAGTGCATCAGGGCAGTTGGCATCGATAACACCGTTAGGAAGAGGGAACGTCCGGAGATGCTTGATCTTCAGCTCGGCTAAGACGCGGCCCTTGCGCGGCTCGATGGAGCGGAAGTACCAGGTCATGAACCGGCTGTTCAGAAGGGCGCAAACGCCGTCGAGCGTAAGGCTTAAGCGTCGCGTGGGAAACACAATGAAAAAGTTGTTGCTCGCATAACGGCGTTTGCGGTCCACGCCGGCCAAGACATAGTCCCCCGTTCGGCGCACGAGGAGCTTGTCGCAGTCGTACCACTCCGGCCTGCCCACGTTGGCGTAGCGCACGCGGGTCTTCTTTTTCGGAGCGGCACTTAGGCGAACATACCTGCCGCCCCATCGGAGCAGATAGGGGACAATTTCATCGCGTCCGAAGTACATCTCTCGGCAACTCGCGTCCACCTTGCGATCGACGAACAGCTCGCCGCGAATGTTGCCGCTGTGCACACCCTCGTGAATGTCGAAAAAGTCGCCCAGCTTGGGCAACTCGGCAAGGCGGGTTAGAACTTCGCGCTTCTGTGGCGTCAGGAACAGATTGAACACGTGGCGCGGGTTGGCGGCGAAGTCCGCCTGCGGAACATCGTGCTCAAAAGGACTCTCAGCGTCATGAACGGCGATGCGGACGCGATGCCGCGATGCGGCGGGTTCTTTGCTTCCGATGATCGTCGCAGCGTCGATGACGGCCGACGAGAATGCCATTCCCCACCAATCAATGGCGTGAATTGCGAGATGATCGAGGATATGACGGCGAGTTTGAGGGTAATCCTTGAGCAAAACGATATCCGGAAGGACCATACCGAACATGCCGTCCGGCCTGGTCAATTGAATCCCGCGCTCGACGAAGGGGCGAAAATGGTCATAAATACCGCGAGAGGAAGGGAAGGCGGCCCAAATATGGCGCTTCACGTCTTCCTCGTCGAGAATGCCCTTTTGTCCCCACGGCGGGTTCCCGAGGACGGCGTCGAAGCCGGAGGTGGATGTTGGGGATGGGGGGTTGGGGGTTGGCAATTGGGGATGGCGAGGCTCCTTTTTGGGTGCCCTAAACGCCAGCCCCAAATCCCCAGCCCCGAACACCTGGGGGAATTCTCGCTGCCAGTCGAAGGCGTTGATGCGAAGGTCGTCTTGTTCGCCCAACAAGGCCCGTTGCCGGCCCTCGTAGAAGTCGGGGCCGATGAGCGAGTTGCCGCACTTGATGTTGTTGCCCAGGTCGGACAGGGCACGCTGGCGGGCGAAGAGCTGGCGCTGGAGCGTCTCGCGGGTCTCGCCTTCGAGCACCTTCAGCAGCAGCGACAGCTTGGTCACCTCGACCGCCTGCGCGTCGATGTCCACCCCGAAGATGTGGTCGAGCAGGATGCGCTTCTTCTCGGCGGTGGTGAGGCGGAAGTTCGGAGCGATCTTCCCCGCGCTGCCCTCACCCCCGGCCCCTCTCCCAGAGGGAGAGGGGAGATTGGGAGAGGGGAGATTGGGAGAGGGGAGATTGGGAGAGGGGAGATTGGGA
>PWXP01000176.1 GCA_003561895.1 Planctomycetaceae bacterium
CGTTCCGATTGCTTTGCAGGTTCTCGCGCAGCCACTCGCCAAGCTGCGGAGCAATTTTCGCAGGGCTTTCGGGCAATACGAGCAGGGGGATGCGTTCGTCCCAGTGGGCCGGCTGGTCGGGCTCATCGACCCCTTCCCACGGCTCCTTGCGCCAGTATTGCGGCAGGACGATCACGCGGAAGCGGCTCGCGACGTCGGGATTGCCGCCGATGACGTATCGGACCTCGCGGGCCAGATGGGCGACGTCGGCCCCCTCGGTGAAGAGCTTGTCGTTCCGGGCGCTGGCAATGAGCTTCGCCTGCGGGTTCTCTTCCTCCTTGAAGACGTACCGGTTGCCGTCTTCGTGGATGTTGAAACTGTTTTCGACGATCGTGTTCAGTTCGACCTCGAACGGCGTGTCGTCGACCTTCTTGTCGCGTGTGACATCGACGTGCAAGGTCGCCCGATCCGCCCCCGCCTGATTGACCTCGGCCAGGGAACGCAACCAGAGCGCGCCGATGAGCCCTTCCAGGTGGGGAAGGCGCTGGTTGGTGCCGGCCACGGCGTCGCGCACGGCGTCGAGGTTGCGGAGGGCCTTCTCGCGCAGCTTGGCATGGTGCTGGTTGGCCACCGACCCCAGAAGGGCCGCGATACCGCTGTCCTCGTCGTCGAGCCGAAAGTCGGCCGCCGTGATAACCGCCGACTCCTTGCCGCACTGCTTGAACAGATCGGCCAATACGCGGATCAAGTCGCGGGTTTCCTGGGCGTGGGTGGAGATGAGCACCTGGTCTTCGAGCAACTGCATCAGGTGCGGTGCGAAGGGCCAGGCCTCGTGGAACTCGCCCCGCAGCCGTTCGTGTTCCGCAGGCGGCGAATCCTTCAGCCGGAAGTACTCGGAAATGTGCGTTTCGAGCAGGGAGGGGATTTGATCCTTGCCTACCTGCAACCGGTTCTCGAACAGCCGGTGGAGCAATAGCCGGAGCCGATCGTGCTGGGCGCCCGGCCCCTTGAAGTCGACAATGACCGGGTTCACCCGCTGGATTTGCTGGAAGGCGTCGGTATTGCCGTTTCGCACCGACACGACCAGCAGCAGCGATTCGGGATGCTCCTTCGCGATTTCCGAGAGCATTTGAATGAAATTGAACGCCCAGACGCGCCACGGGTACTGCTTGGTGCTGGTCAGGCCGTCGTACCACGTTTGGAACTCGTCGAGGACCAGGGCCGTCGGCGTATGCTGGAACATTTCCAGCAGGATTTCGTCGCTGGGCACATCGGGCTTTTTGGCGCCGAGCGCTTCCCATAACCCGCGGCAGTACTTGCCGTGCGGGTGGTTGTCGAACAGCAGGTCCCACAGAAACTTGTATCGGTGCCGGTGAAGACTCTCGCTGATGACGTGCATCCCGTCGCGCAACTGGATCGTACCGATCTTGGCCCCCGGCAACATGCCGGCCCAATGGTCGAGCCACTGCCGCGTGGCAGGCTCATCGGTCAGCCCATGATACAGCGCCGCCATCAGATGCGACTTCCCCTGCCCGCGCTCCCCCTTGAGCGTAATCGGACGCCCTTTGCCCGGCCCTGCGGCTTCGAGCGTCTTGAGCAGGTCGGTCGACGGGTACGTGATGCGAAGGAAGTTCGCCGCCGGGATTTGGGTTGCGCCCGTATTGTTCTTGTTCGTCAGCTCAATGGCCGTGCCCTTCAGGCGCCGCCCCTTGAACTCGTCCCGTAGCTGAAGTCCTAACATCGAGTCGTCTCCATCGTTTGGCCCTGCATGGCCCGGGAATCGGCCGCAGCCCATTAGGTGCTGAAAAACTCGGCCCGGAGGTGGTCGCCCTCTGGGCCCAGGCCATCGACAAGCTGTTCCAGCTGCCTCATCGCCAGCGGCGACGGGTTCGCACGCCCGTTCTCCCACCGGTTCACGGAGGAAAAAGTGACGCCCAGCTTGGCCGCGAGGCGTTCTTGGCTCAAGTTGAGCCGTTCCCGAATCGTCCGGACCAGCCGTCCTATCTCCTTCTCATCGGTCAATTCCTTCCGCTCCGTTTGGGGGAAAACAGCATATAGCCGGATATAGAGCCTGCACTATTAGAGCCTGCCGGCGCGTTGGCTGTCAATCGCCCCCTCTGTGCAGGGGGGCTTCCCTGCTCACGCAGCCAGACAATTTTCGTTTCGTGTCCTCGGGTGGGCCCATCATTCGCAACCTGCGGTCAGGATCGGGTAACGAGGCACCCGCGGAGGGGGTTAGGCCGCCGCGTGCGCAGCTAGAAATGGTCGTGGCTGCGCATCAGGGCCCAGGCAAGGACCCCGCGACCCGCAGCGCCTCGTCACGCCGTCGCCCCGTTTCACCGATGGGTGCCAGTCCGGGTCGTCATGCAGGATGGCCCGCCGCTCCCAGCGGCGGCTCGGGCTCCGCCAGCCGGTCCCACATTTTCCGAAACTGGGCGTACGGCAGGACGATCGACGATTCCTCGTCCTTCAGCGTCTCGCGCAGTTTCTCGAACGGCAGATAGATGACGTGCTCCTGGCGAACCGGTTGCTCGGCGGGGCTTTCGACCGCGCCCTCCGCCTGCGCGGCCGGCTCGGCGGCCGGCGCTTCGGCGCCGGGGGCCGCTTCGGCCGCGGGCTGGGGTGGGTCGGGCGGCGCGTCCTGCGCCGTAGCGAAACTGCCGAACACGAATCCCAGAATCACCGCAACAGCAAGTACCCGTAACATGATACCGCCTCCAGACACGGAACCGCGAAAATGAAAGTTGCAGTTGGCAGAAAGAGAACAGGCCGATTGCGGGCCCAACCGCAAATCCCGCAGCGAGGGATGGAAACCCCGAAGGCCCCATTCATTTTCTCATCGAACGCCGGCGGTGTCAAACGATATGCGAAGATCGTGGCCCGTTCCGACCCCGGTCGTCAACAGTTGGGGCGCCGGCCGATGCGGCCGCGGCATTTCCCGCCGGTCTCGAATCGTCGAGGTCGGCGATGTAGGCAACTACCGGGCCGACCGTTTGCACTGCGGCCACTCGGCCGGGTCGAGGCGGTAGAGCGTCCGGAGGAGGTCGTATAACTCTGGATGGTGCAGCCGCACGCGGTGCGGCTGCTCGAAGAAGTGCTCGATGCGCAGACGGCCTCATTCAGTAATGAAGTGGGCGAATACGGTTTCGAGCGTGGTATCGGCCGGGTCGGGATCGTGGGTGTACTCGACGTACGTCAGTTGTGTGTCGCCTTTCGCGCGGGTACATACCTCCGCGCGGGGGCCGCGGAAGGTATCGCGCAGGAACTCAGTACTGGTGATGAAGACGCCTCCGGGCTCCAGGTGGGCGGCCGCGGTGGCGAACGCAGCCCGCAAATCGGCCTCCGAGCGCATGTGGCTAATGGCGTCGTCAATGACGACCGCCGCGAAGGTGCGGCCCAGGCGCACATCGCGCATATCGCCCACGAGGTGCTCGACGCCGGGATTCAGCCGCCGGGAGTGCGCGAGCATGTTCTCGGAGAGGTCGAGCGCAGTGGCCTGGAAGTCGGCCGTCCGGTGCGACAGGTTGTGCCCGCCGCCGACGCCAAGCTCCAGAATATCGTGGCGGCCGCAGCCCAGCGCCTCGCGCAGCCCAGCGCCTCGCGCAGCGCTGCCCGCCAGGGCGCGGCCTCCTCGGCATACTGCTCGGGCGGGCTCATCACGGGCCAAAGGTCCGCCAGGTCGTGGTAGAGCCGGTTCAGGGGGATGTCGCGGCGTTCCATGCCGATACAGTATACAATGGTGGGAGGGCGCAGTCCATCGGCACGACGGGGACAGGGCTACCGCACGTTGCGGGGCCCTAACGCAGAAAGGATGGCAACCATGTCGTTGGAACGCCTGAAGCAGCGCATTCAACGGCGGCTCCATCGCCTTTACGGGAGCCGGGCCGCCGAGTGCTTCGAACGGCTCGTGACACTGGCGGCGCGGTACGAACCGGAACTGCCGGCGCGCAAAAGCAGATGGGACGAGCGCGACGTGCTGCTGATCACCTACGCCGACCAGGTCCGTTGCCCCGGCGCCGTACCGCTGGGCTGCCTTGAACAGTTCCTGGCCGATGCGCACTTGGAGCCGCTGCTGAGCACCGTCCACCTGCTGCCGTTCTTCCCGTGGACCTCCGACGACGGGTTCTCGGTGGTCGATTACCGGCAGGTGGACCCGGCCGTGGGCGACTGGTCCGACGTGGCGGAATTGGGAAAGCGGTATGAGTTGATGTTCGATCTGGTGCTCAACCATGTGTCGAGCCGGAGCGCATGGTTTAAGGGTTACCTGGAGGGCCGCGAGCCGTATACCAGGTATTTCATCGAGGTCGATCCGGCGGAGGACGTCTCGATGGTTGTCCGGCCGCGGAGCCTGCCGCTTTTGATCCCGGTGGAGACCTCGCGAGGCACGCGGCATGTTTGGACCACGTTCAGCGAGGACCAGATCGATCTGAACTTCGCCGAGCCGGACGTACTGGTCGAAATGCTCGACGTGCTGCTGTTCTACCTGCGGCAGGGCGCACGGATTATCCGGCTCGACGCGATCGCCTACCTGGGCAAGCGGCTGGGCACGCCGTGCATCCACCTGCCGGAAACGCACGAGGTGGTCAAGCTGATGCGCGACCTGGTGGACGAACTGGCCCCCGGCGCCATCCTGTTGACCGAAACCAACGTGCCGCACGAGGAAAACATCAGCTACTTCGGCACCGGCGACGAGGCGCACATGGTGTACCAGTTCGCCTTGGCGCCATTGCTGCTGGAGGCGCTGCTCAGCGGCGACGCGACACTGCTGGCCCGGTGGCTGGCCGGCCTGGCGCCGCCGCCGGCCGGTTGCACGGTGTTGAACTTCACCGCCTCGCACGATGGGGTGGGCGTGCGGCCGCTCGAGGGGCTCGTGCCGCCCGAGCGGTTCGACCGGTTCCTCGCGGCCATCCGAGCCCGCGGTGGGCACGTGAGCACGAAGCGCAATGCCGACGGGACCGACAGCCCTTATGAATTGAACATCACCTACTTCTCCGCCTTGGCCGAACCCGACCGCGAAAAGGGGACGGGTACGTTTTGCCGGAACGGCCCTTCGGGTGCTACGCGCAAAACAGACCTTTCCCCTTTTCATGCCCCGTCGATGCAGGTCCGCCGCTTCCTGGCAGGCCAGGCGGTCATGCTGGCGCTGCGGGGTATTCCGGCCGTCTATTTCCATAGCCTCGTCGGTACGCCGAACGACACCGACGGTGTCGAAGCCACTGGCCGGGCGCGGTCGATCAACCGCCGGAAGTTCACCCGGGAACAGCTCGACGCCATGCTGGCCCGCCGTTCGCCCCAGGCGCAGGTTCTCGAAGGTTACCGTTCCATGCTGGCTGCAAGGATTGCGCAGCCGGCGTTCCATCCCGACGGCGATCAGAAGGTGGTCGAGTTGCCCGACCCGGGCTTGCTGGGCTTCGTGCGGACCAGCCCGGACGGCCGGCAGCGCATCCTGGTGCTGCTGAACGTGTCTGACCGGCTGCAGCGTGTCGAGGTCGGACGCCTCACCGGGGCCGCCCCGCGGCGGAACCTGCTCGATCCGGCCGGTCCCGTTGCCGACGCGTTCCCCCTGGCGTCCCTCCAGGCGGCATGGTTGGAGATCGACTAGCTTCGTTTCGCCGGAGGGGAGGTCTGGTCGAGGTGCCGGGCAATCCAGTCTTCCAACTCGGCCCAATCCACCGGCGGGAGTTGTTCGCGATCGGGACGGAGGCCGGCCGCCTTCTTGGTATACACGTGCACGATCTGACGGGCTGGTTTCTGCGTGTTCCAGTGCAGCAGGATGCGAATGCACCGCCGCAGCGAGCCGGGCACGTCCAACTCGTGGTAGCACATCAATGCGACATCGAACCATCCGAGTTGCCGAGCGGCCAACGCGGGGAACTCGGCGTTCAGGTCCGTCGTGGTGGTGAAGACGGCGCTGGCCACGTCGTCGGGCTCGACGCCGTTGGCGCGGATCATTAGCGCCAAGAGCTGCCGCGTGGCTTCCAGAATGCTCTCTCGGGTGTTTGCTTCCGCGGTGGTGGCGCCGCGGATGCCTCGGCAAGGCATGGACTCTCCTCCGGATCTTGGGAACACGGGCGGCAAGGCCGCACCCACTCCGTGTTCAAGTTGCCACCTTGACGTGCACTTTCTGCGCGCCGGCGGGCCGCTGCTTCGGCACCCGCAGCGACAGGACGCCGTGCCGGTAGCTCGCGTCGATTCCTTCGATGTCGATCTCGTCCGGCAGGGGGATACTCCGCCGGAAGGCGCCGTAACGCATTTCGCATCGGCACACTTCGCCGGCCCCGGGCCGCTCGGGCTGCGGCTTGTCGCCGACGATCACCAGCCGTCCCTCGTTCACCGTCACGTCCACACCTGCCGGATCGACTCCCGGCAGTTCCAAGCGAATCAGGATCGCGTCGTCCGAGTCGACGATTTCCACCGGGGGCGACCACTTTCCCTGCGCCCGGAACGGCCACGGGATTCCTTCGAAAGGCTCCCGCATGAACCCTTCGAGAAGCTTACCGATCTCCTGACGCAACCCGACCAAGGGCGAGGGGTCCATCGGCTCCACTTCCCCCTGCTTGGTTTGTCCATAAAGAAGTCGCATGTTCGTTGCTCCTTTGCGCGAATCAGGTTGGCCCGCTGGGGGGTCGCGCAGCGGGCGTTGTTTGGGTTACCGTTGCCGGGCCGGCCGTCCTCTTACGGGCCGACGGGAACTGTCCGATTTTCGCGGCCGGATAGCTTTATCCAAGCGGAATATCGTTTCCGCCGCGAAAATTGGGGCCGTGTCCCGTGAATGGTTACTCGTTTGGTTCCCTCCATTCGGCCGGGCAAACTGCGTTCGCCCGGCCGATGCAAACAGCTCTCCATCCGTGCCGATTCGGGTCATTCAGGTGGACGTGACGGCGATTTTCCGCGGCTTCAGGGACTCCGCCTTCGGCAGGTGCAGTGTGAGCACGCCGTTGGCGTATTCGGCCGAAATCTTCGAGGCGTCCACGGCCTCGCTCACCTGGAAGGTGCGCCAGTAGTCACCCACGGCGTACTCGCACAGGAGGTACTCGGTTTCGGGAGCCTGTCGTCGCTCGACCCGCGCGTGGATCGAAAGGGTGCCGTTTTCGAATTTCACGTCGATCTGGTCGCTCCGGGCACCGGGCACGTCGGCCAGCAGCAGCAACTCGTCGTCACGTTCTACGATATCGCAGTTGGGCCGGAAAAACTGGCCGCTGCGCATTCGTTCGGCGCCTTCCGGATGGTCGGCCGCCTTCTTGGTGATTTCGGTGGAATTGGGCATGAATGAACTCCTCAGTGTTCAATTGTACGTCAAAGGAACGGAAGGGAAATGCTTGCCCGCTATAGGGGGGTCGATTGGTCGCCACAACGACCATCTCGGACGGCCCAGGGGCGGCAATGCCAATTCAGGACGCCGAAGCGACCTTGATCCGGCACGGCTTGGCCTCCTCGGCCTTGGGCAGGGTGATGGTCACGATGCCGTCTTTCAGTTCCGCTTGAACCCGGTTGGCGTCCACGTCGGCGGGCAATCGGAGTACGCGAGCGAAGGAGCCGGTCGGGCGCTCCCGGCGGTGGTACGTAACCCCGTCTCCAGGCGGGTCGGGGCGATGGATCTCCAGCGACAACTCGCCGCCGATTACCGAAATGTCGAGTTGTTCGGACGTTACGCCGGGCACTTCCAACTCGGCCACCAGGGCATCCCCCTGTTCCCACAGGTTCACCGCCGGCTGGCTTCTACTGGTGGGGGTCCATGACCCCTCGGCTGGCGGGCCAAAAAAACCGGTCAACAATCGGTCCATTTCGTCCCGCAATTGGGTCACCGGGTGCCGCAAGCCTCGATAGCGTAAAGGCATCATATTCTCTCCTTTCGAAAAGGCGCGTAGGTCTCAGGGCCTTGCATTGGCCGGTGGAAAGGGTTGCAAACGCGATGCCAAGCTTGGAGCTTGGACGCATCCCTTTACGCAGTATAGGTTTACGGAACGGATACCCGGCGTGCCTCCCGGGGGGGCTGCCAAAATGGCAGCCATGCCTTTTCTTGGTTGTCGGGCGGGGGTCTGGCGGGTATACTCAGCAGTTTAGCGATTGTTCCGGTTATGGGCTTGCCTAATGGGGCTTCTTAGGATTGGGGGCCAACCGATGCCCTTGAGACAGCCGATACGCAATTGAGGGCCGAGTGAGCAGGATTCACAGGGGAGTTTCCACCCTATGCGATTTGAATTGATCGACCGCATTATTGAGCTTCAGCCCGGTACTTCCATCAAGGCCGTCAAGAACTTGACCATGGCCGAGGAGTACTTGGGCGACCACTTCCCGAGTTTCCCGGTCATGCCGGGCGTGCTCATGCTGGAGGCGCTGACCCAAGCCGGCGCATGGCTGATTCGGGCAACCGAGGACTTTGCCCACAGTATGGTGGTGCTTTCCCAGGCCCGCAACCTGCGATACGGTCATTTCATCCAGCCCGGCAATACCTTGACCGTCACTGCGAAGCTACTGGAGATGGGGGAGCAGGAAGCACGGTTGAAGGCCGAGGGTACCGTCGACGGGCGGCTAACCGTAGGGGCGCGGCTCGTGCTGGCGCGATACAACCTGGCAGACCGGAATCCGGCCGATGCGGACCTGGACCGGTCCACCATTGAAGAACTTCGGCGGCGGTTTGCGCTGATTTATCCGTCGGGGCGAACCGCCGTCCGCACTCCTGCCCCAACGAGCTGACCCGCACGGCGGTGCCAGACGAGCCATGGGGCCACGTACAGACGACGAGGTTAAAAAGATGCGACTTGAAGGAAAGACGGCGGTGGTCACCGGCGGGAGCCGGGGGATTGGACGGGCGTGCGTGGTTCGGCTGGCAGCCGAGGGCGCGAAGGTGGCATTCGTGTACCGGAGCAACCGGGAGGCGGCCGAATCGCTGGTGGCCGAGCTGGGCGGCGCGTCCGACGACGTGCGGGCCGAGCAGGCCGACGTGGCCGACTACCAGCGCGCCCACGAACTGGTTGACCAGTTGCTCGAGCAGTGGGGCCAAATCGACGTGCTGGTCAATTCGGCGGGGGTGGTCCAAGACGGCCTGATGGGCATGATGACCACCGAGCAGTGGCGCCAGGTGATCGAAACGAACCTGGGCGGCACTTACAACTACTGCCATGCTGTTACCCAGCCGATGATGATGGCCCGCCGCGGCAGTATTGTGAACCTCTCCAGCACGGCGGCCGAGTTTTCTTCCCGCGGGCAGGTCAATTACGCCGCCAGCAAAGGGGGGATCAACGGCCTGACGCGGGCGCTGGCCAAGGAGCTTGCCCAGCGGGGCGTGCGCGTGAACGCCGTGGCGCCCGGAATGATTGAAACCGACATGAGCCAGGTCGTGCGCGGCGTGGCCGGCGAGGTGATCAAGAAGGCCATCCCCATGCGGCGGGTCGGCCGGCCGGAGGAGGTGGCGGCGCTGGTCGCCTTCCTGGCAAGCGAGGATGCCGGATACCTCACCGGGCAGGTCATCCGGATCGACGGGGGGCTGAGCCTGGGAGGATACTGAACGAAGCAAAGATGCGGGATGCAGCCGGCCGAGCAGGGCTCCGAGGGCCGTGGATGCCGCTTTTCGAGTTCCATTTTTTACCCTGGAGGTGCAATTTAATGCCCACAAAAGACGAAGTATTCGAGAGTGTCCAGGCGGCGTTGGTCGACGCGTTGGGCGTCGACGAGGACGAGGTTTCACCGGAGGCGACCTTGGTCGGCGACCTGGGCGCCGAGTCGATCGACTTTCTCGACATCGTGTTCCGCCTGGAAAAGGCGTTCGACATGAAGATCCCGCGCGGCGAACTGTTCCCCGAAGACGTATTCACCAACGCCGAGTACGTTCAGGACGGCAAGCTCACGCCCACCGGCATGGAAGAATTGAAAAAGCGAATGCCTTTTGCCGATCTGAGCAGCTTCGAGGAAAACCCTGTTGTCCAGGACTTCGCCAACCTGCTGACCGTGGCCGACATGTGCCGGTTCGTCGAAACCAAGCTCGAAGTGGCCGACTAACCCGAGGAATGCCGAATGCGTTGGTACTGGATCGACCGGTTCATCGAGTTCGAGAGCGGGCGGCACGCCAAGGCGGTCAAGAACGTCTCGCTGGCCGAAGAGCACCTTCACGATCACTTCCCGTGCTATCCCGTGCATCCCAATACCCTCGTGCTGGAGGGCCTTGCCCAGACGGGGGGGCTGCTCGTGTGCGAGCAGGGCGGCTTCACCGAGAAGGTGATCTTGGCCAAAGTCCCCAAAGCCCGGTTCCATGGCGAAGCGGTCCCCGGCGACCGACTGATCTACTCGACCACGATCGAGTACGTCCGGTCGGAAGGGGCCATGATTACGGGCACCAGCCACCGGGGCGACCAGTTGCAGGCCGAGGTGGAGATCGTATTCGCCCATTTGAACGATCCCGCGGTGGGCTCCCTCTTCGATCCGGTCACCTTTTTACGTATGATGCGCCTCTTGGGAGCCTACGAGGTGGGCCGCGCCGCCGATGGCACTCCCCTGCAGCCGCCCCGATGTTTGCTCGAAGCGATGGGACAGCCGGCGGCGCCATGACGAACCGTTTAGGGGGTCGGTTTGGGTCCTCGCGGCGGGCTGCCGGAGAAAGCTTGGCAATCGCCGCCGACCCGCGAAAAACGCGCCCGACCCGTTGCCCGCACAAGAGGAGTACCGCATGAGACGTCGCGTGGTCGTTACCGGCATCGGCTGGGTCACCCCGCTGGGCGCCGAAATCGACACCGTTTGGCAGCGCCTTCTGGCGGGCCATTCGGGCGTGGGATACATTTCGCTGTTCGATGCCGGCAGCTTTCCCACCCAGATTGCCGCCGAGGTCCGCGATTGGGACCTCGCAGACGTGGGCGAAGACCCCACCGCCTGGAGGCACCAGGGCCGGCATACGCGCTTCGCCCTCGGCGCCGCCAAGAAAGCCGTGGCCGACTCCGGACTGCTCGAAAGCCGCATCGAGCCCGACCGATTCGGAGTCTACACCGGCTGCGGCGAAGGCCAGCAGGATTTCGGGCGCTTCCCCCGCATGATGGTCGCGGCAATCGGCCAGGACGCGGAGCCCTTCGACCTTGCCGAGTTCACCCGGGTGGGGCTGGAAATCCTCGACCCCATTGCCGAATTGGAGCAAGAGCCGAACATGCCCGCCGGGCATCTGGCCAGCCTGTTCGGCGCGGAGGGGCCGAACCTCAACTGCCTGACCGCCTGCGCCGCCAGCAGCCAGGCGATTGGCGAGGCCGCCGAAATGATCCGCCGCGGCGAGGCCGACGCCATGCTTTCCGGCGGGGCCCACACGATGATCCACCCGTTCGGTGTAACGGGGTTCAATCTGCTCACCGCCCTCTCGACCCGCAACGACCAGCCGCAGAAGGCCTCGCGGCCCTTCGACCGCCACCGCGACGGCTTCGTTTTGGGCGAGGGCGCCGGCATGATGATCCTGGAAGAATTGGAGCGGGCGAAGGCCCGCGGCGCGACCATCTACGGCGAAATCCGCGGTTTCGGCTCCACCGCCGACGCCTTCCGCATTACCGACACGCACCCGGAAGGCCGCGGCGCCATCGCCTGCATGAACATGGCGCTGGCCGACGCCGGCGTAAACCTCGACCAGGTCGACTACATCAACGCCCACGGAACCAGCACCACCGTCAACGACAAAGTCGAAAGCCTCGCCATCCGGCAGGTGTTCGGCGAGCAGGCGTACCGGGTTCCCGTCTCCAGCACCAAGAGCATGATGGGGCACCTGATCGCCGCGGCGGGGGCCACCGAGCTGATCATCTGCATGTTGGCACTCCGCGACAACGTGGTGCCGCCCACTACCAACTACGAGACCCCCGACCCCGACTGCGACCTCGACTACATCCCCAACGCCGCCCGCGAAAAAGACTGCCGCGTCGCCATGAACAACAGCTTCGGTTTCGGCGGGCAGAACATCGCGCTGGTCGTTTCGGAATTCCCCGGCTGAGGGGCCGGGGCGCGGAGCGCGTGTCCAGGCCGAACCTGGCGTGCAAAACCGCATATCGGCTGCGAAACAGCGTTATCCACGAGGAATACCTTCTCCGCCGCGAACGGTTACCCAGCGGCTACCAGAAGATGATGTAAAGCACAATCGTCATGGCGATAATACCCGTGCCGTAGACGTATGCCAGCGGATGGCCGGTCGTGTCGATGTTCGACTGCGGGTAGGTGACCGGCGTTCGGAGGGGGCGGAGCCGAGTCGCCACCAGCATCAGCGCCACCAGGACCAGGAAGATAATGCCCATGTGGTGCAGGAAGGCCATGGTGCTGTAGCCGAACACCAGGGCCGTGAACCGGTCGGCGGCCTGCCCGGTGGTGGTGTGGGTAACCTGCCACGCGCCCTCGGCCGTTTCGCTCCACTCATACTGCGCGCGGAGGATCCAGCCGGGAATGCGGCTGAGCGCATAGAGCACGGGGCTGAGCAGCAGGGCGGCCTTGGCGGCCAGGGCCGGGGTGCGGCGGAAGATCAGCCCCACCAGAAACGCGGCCACGATACCCGGCGTAATGAACCCCCAAATCTCCTGGATGTAGTGGAACACGCCCTCGAACCGGCTGATGACCGGCGCCCACAGGCAGGCGAGCACCACAATGACGCCCGTGACCACGCGGCCGACGAGCACCTGGCGCCGCGGTGGGGCGGCGGGGTCGAAGTGCTTGCCGTAGAGGTCGACGGTGAAGATGGTCGCCGCCGAGTTCAGCCCCGAGTTGAACGAACTCATGACCGCGCCGGCCAGGGCGGCCAGCATGATGCCGCGCAGGTACGGGGGCATGACCTGGCGGATCATGTACGGGTAGGCGATCTCGCCCCCGCGGTCCATGTCGCCGGCGGTCTGGGCCAGGATGCTGTCGCCGAACAGGTCGAACGCCATGATGCCGGGCATGACGATGATGAACGGGATGGCCAGTTTGAACAGGCAGGCGAGGAAGATGCCCTTCTGGCCTTCGGCCAGCGACTTGGCTCCGAGCGTCCGCTGGGTGATGAACTGGTTCAGGCCCCAATAGAAGAGGTTGGGAATCCACAGGCCGCCGATGAACACGGCGAGCCAGGGGACGGCGGGGTCGTTCCAGGGCAGCACGGTGTGGAGGCGGGCCTCGTTGTCCCGCACGAAGGTCGACCAGCCTTCGAGCACGTCCCCGCCGGCCACGCCGCCGCCGTCGAGCAGCGAGCCGCCGCCGGTCAGCCGCAGGCCGTAGTACAGGACCAACCCCCCGCCGAACAGCAGGGCGCCGCCCTGCAGCAGGTCGGACCAGACCACCGCCTTCAGCCCGCCGTAGATGGTGTACGCCCCGGCGACGATGCCGATGAACCAGATGCCGGCGATGGTGGCCCAGTGCATGGCGGCCTCGGGTTCGAGGTCGAACTGTTGGGCGAGGTAGTCGGGAAAGCCGAAAACCCCGTTGAGCCCCTGCGCCCCGCTGTACAGCACCGTGGCCAGGAACACGATGATATACGCCGCCATCAGGTACAGGGCCATGATGGAACGCGTGGTGGAATCGAAGCGGTATTCGAGAAACTCGGGCATCGTGTAGATGCCCACCTTGAGGAACTTCGGCAGCAGCCACCAAGCCACAATGACGAGCGTGACGGCCGACATCCATTCGTAGCTGGCAATGGCCAGGCCCACGCGACCGAAGGCCGTGCCGGCCATGCCTACGAAGTGCTCGGTCGAAATATTCGACGCGATCAGCGAGAAGCCGATGAGCCACCAAGTGAGCTTGCGTCCGGCGAGGAAGTAGTCCTCGCCGGTCTGTTCGCGGCGCGAGGCGTACAACGAAACCCCCACCACGACGGCGAGGAACGCGAGAAAGGAAATGACGTCGATCCAATTGAGGTCCATGGTCTTGCGGTCCCTTGCAGGATTGTTCTCGGTTTTCGGGCTGGTCAGCACGGACCGGGACGTTGCCCCGAAGCCGTGGTTCTACTTGGGCTCGACTTTCAGATAAACGGAATGCCGCTCGGTGCCAAACTCGAAAAACGGTTTCAAGTCCAGGCCGTTCGTGCGGAAACGTAACGTGCCGGGGTCGCCCTCAATCGACGCCCCGGGGTCTTTCGCATCCAAGGTGACGCGGCGCCAGTCGGGCAGGGCGGCCGACTCCTCGACGGCCAGCAGCACCGGCCCGTAGAAGAGGCCGGCCAAATCGGGACGATCCATTACCCGCTCCAAGCGAAACGTGAACGGAAAACGCAACTCGACCGTATCGCCGTCCGCCCAGTCCCGGTCCAACGCCAGGTAGCTTCCCGGCTTTGCTTCCAGGGCCTGCTCTTCGCCATTGACGGTTACTTGAACCTCGCCGTCCACCCATCCCGGAATCCGCACATGCATCGCGAAGCGGCCCGCGCCTTCGACGGTCAAACGGACGGTTTCCCCATAGGGATACCGCGTACGCTGCCGCACGGCCACGTCCCGCTCGCGCCAGGTAAGCGTCGAAGGCACATAAAGGTTCACGTACAACGCCGAGTGGTCGCGGCTGCGGAAGTAGATGGAGTCGTGCAGCTTCGTATTGCTGTCCAGCGCCGTGCCGTTGCAGCAGGTGAAGCCGGTCATGTCGGGGTTGCCGAAGTGCTTCCGGGCGCCCGGATTCAGCGGAACGTGGTACGTGTTGCCCGCACTGTCCGGCGCCACCGACGCCAGGATGTGGTTGTAGAGCGCTTGCTCGTAATAGTCCATGTACCGGCCGTGGGGATGGTACGCGAAGAGGTCGCGGGTGAGTTTCAGCAGGTTGTAGGTGGCGCAGGTTTCGTTCTGGCCGCCCTCGGAGAAGCCTTTGGCGAACAGGTGGTCGGGTTCGGCCGTGTAGCACTCGGCGTTGTTGGGAACCCGCGCGCCGGCCACCCCGCCGATGCTGTACGTGTAGCCGTGATAGGAAAGGTTCCAGAAATTCTCGGCGATGCGGTAGTAGCCGGACTCGCCCGTCTGGCGGTAAATCTGCAGGGCCCCGATGATCTGGGGAATATGCTGGTTCGCGTGCCGGCCGCGGATGGTGTCGACATTCCGGACCAGGCCGTGCGGGCGGTCGGCCCCGCCGTAGAAGAACGCCAGGTTGTCGAACAGCCGGGCGCCCTCGATGAACCGCTCGTCGCCGGTCGCGGCGTGCAGCCTGGCCAGGACGGTGTTTATGCCGCCGTACTCGCCGGCGATGTACCGGTTCCACATGCTTTTGAGGGTCGACTCGTCCAGCGGCTTCAGCCGCTCGCAAACCCACAGCCCCATGCCCCGGGCGACGGCCAGGGCCTTTTCCTCGCCGGTGACTTCGTAGCAGTCGAGGAGGCCTTTGAGGATCTTATCGAGGGTGTAATACGGCGCCCACACCTGGTTGTTGCTTCCCCCGTAGGTCGCCCCCTGTTCGAGCATGATGAACTGGTCGGGTGGATACGCGCTGATGAAGCCCTCGCCCCAGTTCCAGAAATCGGTGCGGATTCCCTCCTCGGTGAGGTCGGAATCGTAGCCGTCTTTGCCGGGGCCGGGCGGGACGGCGCGCGGATCGGTCGTGAAGGGACCGCCTTCCTCGGCCGGGCGGCCCGACCGCCGCGCCAAGTCGTAAAGGGTATCGACGCAATAGTCGATTTTTTCGCGCAGCGCGGCCCGCGCCGATTCGTCGCCGGCCGATCCGGCGTACGCCTGCGCCAGCGCGGTCAGGTAGTGGCCCGTGGCATGGCCGCGGAGCCTCGTCGTTCGGCTATCCCACAGTCCGAGCGGTTCGGCGCCCTCGGGCTGCGGCTGCCCGAAGGCATCGCGGAACATGTACAGGAACCGGTCGGGCGAGCCGGCTAGAAGCCCTCGGACGAAGTGGTCGCGGTTTTCCATGAACTGGGTCTTTTCGCCGCGGTCGTCGCGTTCGAGGACGACGTCGCCCAGCGGGAACGGCTCCAGGGCGCGTTCCGGCCCGGCTTGTTCCCGGGCACGAGCGGCGAGGACGACTCCGGCGACGGCCGCCAGGTCGTCGCCGTCGACGGTTCGCGGAGGGGCCAGGGGTTCGTCCGGCGCCTTGACCGTCACGTGGGCCCGCGGGCGAAGCGCGGTGCCGGGAACGGTTCCGGCAACCGAGTAGGTTCCCGCTTCGAGCACCGGGGCGTTGTCGACCGGCGCCGGCCAAACCACCCGAACCGGCGGACCTTTCCGCCCGCCGGCGTATTCGGCAGGCAGGTAGAAGGGCAGATGCGGCAGGTGGCCTTGCCAGGTCTCGACGTGGACATCGTGCACGCTTTCCAGCCCGGCCGCCAGCGCCCACTTCCATCGATACCCGTCGGCCTCCGGCTCCCCGTCCGGCTCGTCCTCCTCGGTGCGCGATGTCCCGCGATAGATTCGGCGCACGTCGTCGTCGGTCAGCCCGATATTGTACAGGCGGACGTCGTGCAGGGCGGCGTCGAGCCCCGCGGCGTTGGGAGCCCCTCCCAGGTATAGGCGATTGGCGTCGACGTTTTCGAAGTCGAATACCTCGTCCATTGCCAGGCCGACGCCCTCGACGCGTCCCACCCGTTCTCCGTTTCGATAAAGGCGGATCGCCTGCTGCGAGGCGTCGAACGCCACGGCCAGGTGGATCCACTCTCTCTGCGGCATTCGGACATTGGGGGCGGCCGCGCGGTAGTCTCCGGCCGGTCCGACCAGGCGTGCGTGCAAGCCGGCGTTGCCCTCGCCCGACCGGGCCGCCAATCGCCGCGTTTCGCCCGAGCGGAAGTCGAACAGCAACCCGCCTTCGCCCTCGGAACGCAGAAACCACCATCCGGTCACCGCCAGGGAGTCGGCCCCGGCAAGCGCTTGGCCGGGAAGGCGCAGGTAGTCGCCGCCGGGCAGCGACAGGACGGTTCCCCTGTCGGGATCCTCGGCGAACGCGTCGACTGCGGCATTTTCGGCGCTCTCCCGGCGGGCATCGAAGCCGTTTCGCGAGGCGTCGCGCACGTCTCCGTCGAAGAGGTAGCGGGCAATCAGAGCCGTCTCCCCGATGCCGTCGAGGATCTGATCCCCGCCCGTCTCGCCGCGGGCTGCAGCCACGCCCAACATCCCCATGCCAATAAACGACAACGTCACCGCGATTCTCATGATGTCTCCTCTTCCGGACGATGGAATAATGATTTGTGCTGTCTGGTAGTTTAAGCCAAGGCGAGCGGGAGGCCGCTACTGGACCGTAGGATGGACATTTCTGTCCGTCTCCTGGCTCGACGGACGTAACCGTTTCACGGCCGGCCCGCGACCGGTTACCGACGGACAGGAATATCCATCCTACGTGTACCTCCCCGGCACACGCCCAGTCTGGTCCGGCCATCGGCAACGATGTATTATGCCACACCGCGACCACGGGCAGAAGTCAACTTTGCGCAAAAATGTCTCAATGTTGCGCAAGCGGTCCGTGCATTGGCGAGGCCCCCAGGCCGTCCCGGTAGTTGTGCCCTTCCCTACAGGAGCGACGAGAAAGTATCGTTTTTCAGCAATGTGGGACACGGAGTTCCCCCAACCCCCCTTGCGGGCACCGCCGAACGTCCTATTTGGCGGCAAACAGCGTATCGCTGTCGGCCGGCGCACCGCAAGACCGCATCCACTGCCCGGCGCGGCTGCCTTGACGTCCCGTAGGTTTCCGTTCTACAATTTACTTATCACACCGGGCGGGCTGATGAACATCTCGGAGTGTTTCCGAGACCCGCAGACGGTTTAGGAGCCCGATCATGACCTTGCGACACACCTGTTCCCCGAAACCAACCCTCGATGGCTTCCTTCGCAGTCGGTTCCCGCAGTGGGCCGGGCGGCTAGGACTCAGCCTCCTGATGTTCGGTACGGTTCTGACCCCCGGTTGCCAGCCGGCAGCCGCCCCGGAGCCGGGCGCCGAACCGGCGGCCGCCGAAACGCCGGAATCCCCACACGAATTGCACACCGTACCTGCAGGGAGCGAAACGGAAATGGAAATTCACACCAGGGTCATCGGACAAACGCCGGAAGGCGACGACGTGGAAGAATATACGCTGGTCAACGCCAACGGCATCAAGGTGACGGTGATGACCTACGGTGCGACCATCACGGGCGTTCATCTTCCCGACCGCGACGGCGAGTTCGAAAACGTCACCCTGTACCTCGATTCGCTGGACGACTACTTCGCGGGCCACCCGTACTTCGGCAGCCTGGTGGGCCGGTACGCCAACCGAATTGCCAAAGGGCGCTTCGAGCTGGACGGCACCGAGTATACGCTGGCCACCAACGACGGCCCGAATCATCTGCACGGCGGGGAGCAGGGCTTCGACAAACGTTTCTGGCAGGCCGAGCCGGTGGAAGAGGAGGACGCCGTGGGCGTCCTGCTCACCTACATCAGCCCCGACGGCGAGGAAGGTTACCCCGGCACGCTCACCGTCGCCGTGCTTTACAAGCTGAACAACGACAACGAACTGGTCATGGACTACACGGCCACCACCGACAAGCCCACGGTGGTCAACCTGACCAACCATGCATATTGGAACCTGGCCGGGGCCGGCTCCGGGACCATCCTGGACCACGTGCTGACGCTCGACGCCGACCGCTACCTCCCGGTCGACGACACGCTCATTCCGTTGGGCGCCCCGGCGCCGGTGGAAGACACGCCGATGGACTTCCGGCAGCCCGAAACCATCGGGGCGCGCATCGACCAGGTCGAGGGCGGCTACGATCACTGCTACGTGCTGAACCAACCTTCGCCGGGCGAGATGACGCTGGCGGCGCGGCTGGTTGATCCGGGCAGCGGGCGTGCCATGGAAATTCACACGACGCAACCGGCCATTCAGCTTTATACGGGGAACTTCCTCGACGGCACGCTGAGCGGCGATGGCAAGGCGTACGAGCAGTACGCCGCGCTGTGCCTGGAAACGCAGCATTACCCGGACTCACCCAACCAGCCCGACTACCCATCCACCGTGCTTCGCCCCGGCGAAACCTACCGCCAAACCACCGTGCACAAGTTCCTGGTGGCCGAGTAGGGGCGCGCGGTCGGATGGTTGAAGTTCAGTGGGATAGGCTTCCAGCCTGTCATGGACAACTGCCGCATTGCGTGGGATAGGCTTCCAGCCTGTCATGGACAACTGCCGCATTGCGTGGGATAGGCTTCCAGATAAGTCAGCGGAAGCGACAGGCTGGA
>PWXP01000218.1 GCA_003561895.1 Planctomycetaceae bacterium
CCTATCCCACGAAGTGACAGGCTGGAAGCCTATCCCACGAAGCGACAGGCTGGAAGCCTATCCCACGAAGTGACAGGCTGGAAGCCTATCCCACGAAGCGACAGGCTGGAAGCCTATCCCACGAAGTGACAGGCTGGAAGCCTATCCCACGTTTTACGAAGCGGGAACTCCAACACGGTGGACCACCACACACACGAGGAGGCTCAGATGAGAACCCAACGATTTCTCCCGACAGTGATGACGATGGCTCTTTGCGGGGCGCCGCTGGCCGCCTCCGACGCTCCACCGGCCGGCGGTTCCGCGGCACGCCCGGCGCCGGCGCTGGAGCAGGATTACCCGTATCAGCCAGTCCCCTTTACCGAGGTCCGCTTCGACGACGGCTTCTGGGCTCCGCGGGTGGAGATCAATCGGACGGTGACCATTCCCCATGCCTTCGAGCAGTGCGAGACAAGCCGGCGGTTTTACCATTTCGAGCGGGCCGCCAAGGTGCTGCGGGGCGAGCCGCTCGAGGACCGCTCGCCGCCCGGGCTCACCTTCGACGACACCGACCCGTACAAGGTGCTCGAAGGCGCCGCTTTCGGGCTGGCCGTCGAGTACGATGCGGAAATGGACGCCTACTTGGACAAGGTCATCGAACTGATCGCCTCGGCCCAGGAGCCCGACGGCTACCTGTTCACCACCCGCACCATCAATCCTGAAGAACCGCACGAATGGGCCGGGCCGGAACGGTGGATCTACGTCAAGCGGCTCAGCCACGAACTGTACAACATGGGGCACTTGTACGAGGCGGCCGTGGCCCATTACCAAGCCACCGGCAAGCGGTCGCTGCTGGACGTGGCCGTCAAGAACGCCGAACTGCTGTGCGAGACGTTCGGGCCCGGCAAGAACGAGGACGCCCCCGGGCACCAGATCATCGAAATGGCCCTGGTGCGCTTGTATCGGGCGAGCGGCGAGCGGCGGTACCTCGACCTGGCCAAGTTCTTCCTCGATACCCGCGGCCCCGGCGACGGCGAGTACAGCCAGGCCCACAAGAAAGTCGTCGATCAGAACGAGGCGGTCGGCCACGCGGTGCGGGCCACCTACATGTATTCGGGCATGGCCGACGTGGCCGCACTGACCGGCGACACGGCCTACATCGACGCGATGGACCGCATTTGGGACAACATGGCGTCGAAGAAGCTCTACATCACCGGCGGCATCGGCGCCACGGCGAGCGGCGAGGCCTTCGGCCCCAACTACGTGTTGCCGAACATGACCGCCTATGCCGAAACGTGCGCCGCCATCGGCAACGTCTATTGGAACCACCGGATGTTCCTCCTGCACGGCGACGGCAAGTACATCGACGTAATGGAACGGGCGCTGTACAACGGCTTGATCTCCGGCGTTTCGCTCGACGGCACGCGGTTCTTCTACCCCAATCCGCTGGAATCGCGCGGGCAACACGAGCGCAGCCCGTGGTTCGGCTGCGCCTGCTGCCCTGGCAACGTCGCGCGGTTCCTTGCCTCGGTGCCCGGCTACGTTTACGCCAAGCGGGGCGACGCGCTGTACGTGAACCTGTACGTGGGCGGCACGGGAAGCGTCGAGTTGGACGACACCGCGGTGCAGGTCCAGCAGGAGACGAACTATCCGTGGGACGGCCGGGTGACGATGACGGTCAACCCCGAGCAGGCCGGCACGTTTACCCTATGCCTGCGCATTCCCGGCTGGGCGCGGAACCAGCCCGTCCCCACGGATCTCTATCACTACCTCGACACCTCCGATGCGCAGCCCACCATTGAAGTCAACGGTGAGGCACTCGCCCTGGAGGTGGTCGACGGGTACGTGCGCATTGCGCGGCGCTGGGAGGCGGGCGACCGGATCGAGTTGAACCTGCCGATGCCCGTCCGCCGGGTCGTCGCCCACGAGAACGTGGCGGCCACTCGCAACCGGATTTCCCTGGAGCGCGGGCCGATCGTTTACTGCATCGAGGGGGCCGACAGCCCGACCGGCGAGGTTCGCAACATGATCGTCGACCCGGAGGCGCCCGTTACCACCGAGTTCCGCTCCGACCTGCTCGGCGGCGTCGAGGTGTTGAAGTTCCCGGTGTCGGTCATCGGGCGCGGCGACGAGGACCGGCGGGGGGTGGAGTCGGAGGTCGAAATGACGGCCATCCCTTATTCGGTATGGTGCAACCGCGGGCCGAACGAGATGGTCGTGTGGCTGCCCACCCGAATCGAAGACGCAGTGGTCGCCGCGCGGCCGACGATTGCGTCGGAAAGCCGGGTGACCGCTTCGCCCGGCACCGGGCGGCCGGCGTCGGTGGTCAGCCGGCTCGAACCGCGCAGTTCGCAGGACAAGGAGAACGACTTCTACCACTGGTGGCCGCGCAAGGGAACGTCGGAGTGGATGCAGTTCGAGTTCGACGATCCGACCGACCTCTCGGCCATCGAAGTATACTGGCTGGACGATACGGGGAGCGGCGCATGCCGCGTTCCCCAGTCCTGGCGGCTCCTGTACCGAGACGGAGATGAGTGGAAGCCGGTGGCCGACAGCAACGGCTACGCGACCGAAAAGGACATGTACAATCGCACGGCCTTTACCGGCGTGACCACGCGGGCCGTTCGGATAGAGGTCCAAATGCAACCGAACTGGTCGGCCGGCGTCTTACAGGTCCGGTTCGACTAGACGGCCGGGGGCGGCCGGCTCGTAGAGGTCCCTGCCCATCGCAGGACTTTGCGTTCGCCAGGCCCGTTGGAGTTCACGCTTTAGCGTGCTGGGTGGCGCCCGTCCTTGCTTCGCACGCTGAAGCGTGAACTCCAACATCCAACGGAATCGGTCACGCTTTGGGGTCGATTCGTGCATCCGCGGCGGCCAGGATGCGTTCGGCCGCCAGTTCGCCGGTGTGGATGCAGTTCGGGATGCCGACGCCTTCCAAGGCGTTGCCCGCCAACTCGAGGTTTGGCAGGGCGGCCATGCGGGCGAGCACGCGGCCGATGCGCTGGCGGTGGCCTACGTGATACTGGGGCATGGTGCGTGGCCAATGGGCCGTGTTGACATAGCACGGCTTCGCCTGAATGCCGATGCCCAGCAGGGGCCGGAGTTCCCCCAGCACCAGCGGCAGCAGTTTCCGCTCGGGCATCTCGGCCAGTTCGTGCCGCCGCGCGCCGCCGACGAACACCCGCAACAGCACCTTGCCGTCCGGCGCGCGGTGCGCGTACTTCTGGCTGGAAAAACTGACGGCGAGGATCGGACTCTGCTCGATGGCCGGCACGACCGCGCCCATGCCGTGCAGCGGGTGGGCGATTTCGTCGCGTGCGAAGGCCAGTGTAACAATGGCCGTACCCGAATGCTCGACGGCCGCCAGATCGGCGGCCGCTTCCGGGTCGACCGGGCGCAGCAGTTCGGCCGAAACGTGCGACGGCGCGGCCAGGATGACGGCGTCGAAGGTCTCGGTGAGCGGCGGGCCTTCCGCCGGCCCCGGTCCGGCCAGAGTCAACCGCCAGGCATCGTTCGCCCGTTCCAAGCGGCGCACTTCGGTGCCGAGGCGTAGGGCGCCCTGGGGCAGGCGGGCGGCCAGCGCGCCGACCAGGCTCGACAGCCCCTGACGCAGCGTGACGAACATGCTGTACCGCGCGCCGCTTTCCTTGGCGTGTCGCCGCGACTTCATCGCCCGTCGCATCGCGCGGATCAGGCTGCCGTGTTCGCGTTCCATCTCGCGGAACCGGGACAGGGTGGCGTCGAGGCTCAGCCGCTCCATGTCGGCGGCGTACACGGCGCTGACCAGCGGTTCGACGAGCCGCTCGAACACCTCGCGGCCCAGCCGGCGGCGCACGAAGGCGGCCATGCTCTCGTCCGCCTCGTCGCGCCGAGGCGGGATGAAGTACTCCAGGGCCGCCCGCAACTTGCCCCACGGACTCAGAATGGGTGTGACGGCCATCGGCCACATCCGCGTGGGGGCCATCATGAGGAACCCGTCGGGTAGCTTGTACAGCCGGCCGCGGCGGACCACGAAGGTGCGCCGATATTGGGGCGTGGTCTGGATCACGTCATCTTGCAGACCCAGCCGGCTGCACAGGGCGAGCCCCCAGGGAAACGTGGTGATGAAGTTGTCGGCGCTCTGTTCCACCTGGAAGCCGTCTTCATGCACCGTCGACAGCACCCCGCCCGGCCGGCCCGCCGGGTCGAACACCGCAATCCGGCACGCGGGGTCGAGTTCGACCAGCCGGTGCGCAGCCGCCAGCCCGGAAACACCGCCGCCCACCACGGCCACCCGACGCGAATTGGTTTGCTCTCGGCTCACGAAGCTCCTCGGGGCTAAGCTGTCCGCGGGCGGGTCGAGCGGGCGGTGGCGGTTTGCATGAGGGTGTGCCAGTGCGCTTTGGCGCACGGGAACGCGTGGGCGGGGCAATGGGAACAGTCGCCGGTGCCGCCGCGGCCGGGCCGGATGACGTGCATCCGGCGCACCTCGACCGTGGCTTCCGTACCCGCCGCGTCGTACGAGACCGTTCGCGAAAGGGGCTCGTTTTCCACGGCCATCACCACGTGCCAGACGGTTGCCGGCGCGTCGAGGCACTGCCGGTTCAGCGCGGCGGCGGTGGCCTCGGCCTTCGGGTAACCGAGCGGCGTCTCGGCCGGCCGCCCCGGCGCCTGCCACACGCAGTTCGGCACGTCGAGCGGCCCGGTGGGCTCCCATCCTTCCGGCCACCAAATGGGATTCACCTGGTAGCGGAGCGGCGTACACAATCGCGCGCCGGGCCATACCCAACCTGCCGCTTCGGGCTCGACCACCACGGCCCAACGCGGGCCGCCTGCGCCGGCGCTCCGTTCGTTGTAGTCCATGGCCTGCCCAACGGCGCAGAACAGATCATCCACCGCTTCGAGGAACTCGACCGGCTTGCCCGACTGGGGCGGCGCGGCGTCGAAGCCGGCCGGCTGCCATCCCGGCGGCTTGAGGACGAAGGCAACCTGATACCGGGGTATGGTCATAGCAGGCCCGTACGCCGCTGCGGACGCCGGCCTCTTGCCGGCCCTGCCTCCTCGAACAGCATCACGCCGTCCATCATCATGTCCTCGTCCATCATGCCGGGCATTCTGTCTTCCTGGGGCTCCGGGTCGACGGTGCGCCGCTCGTACTCGGTCCGGTCTTCCACCTCGGAAAGCACGCGCAAGGTGCCGTCGTAATCCATGACCAGGATCCTTCCCGGCTCGGTCATGCTTCGGTCGCGGCCGGGGAGGCGCCTGCCGCCGATCAGGTCGAGGGCAAGCATGTCCGTGACAAAATCGACCTTGTCGGGTTCTTCCATTTCCGGCTCCTTGGGGCGGCCACCGCGCAAAACGTCCCTTCCGCCGTCGTCCTCACGCCGGGGCCGCCGGGGTTCGCGGATTTCCGTCTCGGGATAGTCGAGCAACTGCCCGCGCGTGACGCGGAAATCGCGCTGCACCTCCTCGCCGGTTTCGTTCCGCCACTTGATAACGGCCACGCTGCCGGAAGGCTCGTCGGTCTCGCGGAGCAGAGGGTGAACGTCGCCGGCCAGCACGAACGTATCGCGCGGGGCGGTAATGACCGGCGAAGGCTCGGACCATCGATCCTTTTCAATCCACCGCTGCCGGGCCAACTCCGGACGCTCGAGGAACTTCGGGTCGAGGTCGAAGTTCGGGTTCGCCAGCAGCAGGCGAACCCGATAGCGGTACGACTTGCCGGGCTCGACCGAGTAGTCGAAAAAGCGGAACAGGAGGTAGTCGGGTTCCCGGTCGTACCGGTCCATCCCCTCCCCGCCGTATTCGTCCGTTCCCATTCTTGCGCCGGGGCGGCCCCTTTCTCTCTCGTCGGTCATGCGTCGGCGCCCCCTGCCGCCTTCGCCGCGCATCGGCCAATCGTCGCCGAATAGGTCGTCGACGTCACGATCGGTAGGGTCTCGCTCCGCGGGGTACTCGTCCCCGTCGTCCTCGTCCCGGTGCCGCCTGAGCGGGATTTCCGGCGGATGGGCCACCTCGTCGCCCCAGGGGCTCGCCGGAGCCCCCCCGCCGTTCCGGATGCCCGTCCCCGTTTGGTAGGTGGTTCGTTCATACCCCCGGGCTCGCTCTTCGACCACTCTCGGCCCCAAAGGAAACACCAAGCGCGGGTGCACGAACCGCCCATCGACCACCTCCTGCGCCTCGTTGGCCCATGTCTTCTCGGCTTCGGCCAGCGCGGCGCGAAGGTTCAAGGGGGTCCACTCCAGTTGTTCCGGATCGGACGGGCTGGCGTACGGATCCACTTCGGCGCGTTCCACGCGGTAGTAGATATAGTCGGGCACGTCCGGTTCGGGGCTCGGCTTGATCCGCTCCCGGAAATACTCCTCGTAAGCTTGCTTCTGCTGCCGGTGGGGGAACAACCCCGTGATGACCGCCCATCGCTGCCCTTGAATGCCCTGGGCCGTTTCCCGGCCCGCGGACCGGCGGCCGGCAGCGGCACCCCGGGCCTGCCGAGTCACACGCATGTTGAACGCCCCGTATCCGGCCGAACCGCGCAGCTCGCGCACCAGCAGCACCGGCGGTTCGCCGCGGAGTTCCATGGGGTTGACCAGGCGCGGGTTCCACGAAGCGACGTGGCGATACTCCTCTTCCCGCGGGGGCCGGTTATCCAGGATCATCTGCGCGAAATCGGTCGCCACGCGGTCGGGGTCGGTGGGGCGCTCGGTCAAGTCCTGATCGGCACGCTCGGCGGACTGCTCCAACTCGTCGGGCGTCCGCTCGTAGCGGTCCGTCCAAATGGCTCCGGCCACCAAGCCCAGAAAAGCAAGCATCACTGCGGCGAACACGAATTTCTCGACGTGTTCCAGCAGGAATTCCTGGATGGCGTTCTTGTCGAACTTCAACTTCAGTTTCATGGCGGTCTCCTCTCCTCGGCCATCAATCGTTCGCGGGGGCCACCGGCTGCGTACCGGGAGGCTGCGGGGCAGGACTGACCGGCGCGGCCGGTTGCGCGGCGTCCGGCTGGGGTGCCGCCTGTACCGGCGGCTCGGCGGCCGGCAGCGGAGCTTCAGCCGGCGCCGGCTCGGCAGCCGGCGGCGCTTCCACCGGCGGCTGCTCGGCTGGTTCTATGGCTTCCAGGTCCTCCGGCCGATCGGCCGCCGCCCCGGTGCCTAGTTTTTCCAGGTCCGGCGGATTGTAAATGTAGATGATACCGAACCCCTCGACGTCGACATAGTCGTGGTCGTCTGCCTCGACGGCTCGTGCGCCACCCGGCCCTTCTTCGCGGATGATTTGCGGCCCTGCCGGCCGCGTCTGCCGGGCGGCGCCCATTCCGGTGCGCGTCCTGCCATAGTCGCCTCGCTGCGCCCGCGTGCCCTGGACCGGGTTGATGCGAACCCGCGCCACCTCGATCGGCATGGTGGAATTGGCGCATTCGACCAGCAGCTTGGGGATGCGGCGCTGGTGCATGTAGAGGTTCATGTGAACCATCATCATTTTGAACTCGGCGTAGGGCGGCTGGGTCTCGAACTGCCGGGCGGACACGGGAAACCCGTTTTCGTCGACGTACCGCCCGTCGAGGAGATGCTCGTCTTGGCGTCGTCTGCCGTATCCACCGTCCATGCTGTCCATTCCCATTCCGGCGCCCGGACCCATTCCGGAACCCATCCCGGACTCGCGGCCCATCCCTGCTGCAGGGCCGCCCATGCCCGGTTCGTCCATTCCCATCGGGTCGGCGGCTTCTCGGGCGGCCACGGTGGCCGGTTCCGCGAAAATGGTTTGCTGGCGTGACACCCAGGCCTCGGCGGCGGGGCGGCCGATTTCCAAAGTATTGATCCGCTTGATCCACGCCTTGTCGAAGGACTCCACGCCTTCGTTGACGCTGCTGATGATCTTCAGCAGTGCTTCGTAGACCCACAGGTTCTCCTGCGCCAGCAACACCTGTTGGGTGGTCGGGGTCTTTTCCCAGCCGGCGGTGATGTCGAAGATCTCCGGCTGGGGCCACTCGACGAGCCCCCGCCGGGGCTCCGGCTCGGTGGTCTGCTGTTCGCCGGGCCGTCCGGAACGCGTGGGGTTGGGGCGCCGGGGTCCGTACTCATCGCTGTGCCCGGTTGAGGCACCGGGGGTGCGGCCGCGCCGTTCGCCGCTCCGGCCCCGCCCGCCGCGAATCTCGTCGGTGTACCGGTCCAATGGTTCGTCGGCGGGACGGCGGACGTCGACCAGCCTGAGCAGGGTCGGGTAGTGCCGTTCGATGAAGTTCAAGTACCGCTCCCGGAACCGGGCGCGCATTTCCCGCCCCGGCCTCAACGACTCGAACTCCCGCCGGAAATCGTCGCCCAGTACGGCGGGCAGCGGATTGTTTTCCTTCTGTTGCTGGTACAAAATTTCCCAGCCTTCCAGTACTTGGTCTTTCTGCATGACATGCTGCTTGCGCGTCGCCTCGACACTTCTTTCGTTGCGGAGGTCCGGGTTGCCGGGAATCCGGCGGACCTTGTCGAAGTGGCCGTCGAGTTCCCCCTCGCGGCGCTCGAAGCGGCTGGCAAGATCGGCCGTCGCCCAGGTCCAGCACAGGAGGGCCACGATGACGGCGAGGCTGCACAGAACCCAGAAGTGATACTTCTGGATCATCACCAGCGCGAGTTTGACTTTGTCCATGTTCGGTTCTCTCCGATTTTTTGGCGGCGCCCGCCAGCGAGTGGTCGGCGCCGGCCTTCCTTCTCAAAGGCCCACCCCGCCGGTTCACCCGGGGGGCGGCATCCCACCGACCGGGGCACCGGGCTCCGGTTCCTCACTGAGCGGTTGGTGCTGCTGCTCCTCTTCCTGCCGTTGCTCCTCCTCGAGCCGTTTTTGCATCCGTTCGGTAGGCGTCATGGGCTTCCAGGCGAACTCGACCACGAAGTCGAATCGCAACAGCTTCACGGTATTCCCATCGGCCGTTTCCGATTGCCCCGCGCTTTCGCCGGGCCGCACCGTGCCGCGGCGCGGCTCGCGCTCGGTGGCCAGGTGCGGGGTCAGGTTGACGACCTCTTCCTCAACGCGTCCCGGGTTGACCAGCACGGGGAAGCCGATTCCCAACTCGCTCACACTGACGTGTTCTCGCCCTCCTTCGCCGAGCGTGGGCAGCTCGGTCTCGTGATTGCGGAGGTGTTCAATCAGGGTATCGCGGACGTATTGCGCGCCCTGGTCGCGGCGCGCTTCGTGGAAGTTGTGGTAATGGTAGCCGATAAGCTGAATGACGAACCCCGCTCCCTCGGGGCCTCCGGTCACCGCCGGCAGAACCTCACCTTCACCGGCCATGTCGTCATCGAGTCCCTCCATGCCGCCGGGCATGCCGCCCATGCCGCCGGGCTCGGGAGCCATATCGCTCATGCCGCCGCCCATGCCCGCGGCGCCGGCGCCGGCCCCCATCCCCCCCGCCGGCGACATTCCAGGACCCTCGGCGTCGTCCGGGTCGGCCTCGGGAGCGACGATCTGCTCGTCGGCGTCGGGCTGATACCAGTGGTGCACGCGGGCGAACCACCGAGCCATATCGTTCACCCGCTGCACGTTCACGCTGGTAATGTACAGTTCGCCGCGTCGGGCGATCTCTTCGGCGGGGTGGATACTTTCGTCGGGCTCGGCGGCGTCGGCCAGACGGTCTTCGCGGTCGTACGGCGGCAGGCACTCGTTGATGGCCTTCAGAACCTCCAGCCACAAGATGCGCCCCTCGACGTTGCCGATCAGGTGATTGCCGATCTTCCGCGTGTCGTCGAAGGCCTGCACGACTTCTTCGGCTTCTGCCTGTACCTGGGAGGCCCGGTCGGCGATGGTCGTCGCTTGGCTCTCGGCGGTGCGCCAAAACTCAGGGTCCACGGTGCTCAGGGCCAGCGTGTGGCTGGCATAACTGACGGCGCCGCCCAACAGCAGCATGGCCGCGGCGGCGACCGCCCACGGCTTCTTGCGCCGAAGGAGCCGTTCGCGCACAATTTCGCCGGGCAACAGGTTGACGTTGAGCTTCGCACGTTCCATCCCCTGCAAGGACAGCCCGTAGCAGACGGCAAAGCTGCCGGCGTTTTCCCGGAAGGCCGGGGCGGAGAGCACCTGGGAACCGGTCAGGGTGGAGAACTGCTCGACCCGCTCCACCTCGAACCCGAGGCTCTGGGAGAGATAGCGCCGCAGGCCGGGCAGCTTGATGGCGTTGCCCAACGCCACCACCCGGCCGATCTTCGCGTTGCGGTTGATGCTGCTGAAGTAGCCGATCGACCGCTGCAGTTCGGTCAGCAGGTCGCTGAACACGGGCCGCATGGCCTGGAACACGGCCTTGGGGTCTTCGGCCGCCGTGGCGTTGCGCTTCAGGTGCTCTGCCTTGGCGAAGGTGAGCTTCAGTTCCTTCGTCAGGGCTTTGGTGAAATGGTTCCCGCCAATCGGCACGCTGCGCTGCCACACGCGATACCCGTTGGTGACCACCAGGTCGGTGGCGTCGGTGCCGAGCGAGACGATCACGAGCGACTCGGGCGGGTCATCGGGATCGTACTCCTCGGGGGGCGGCATTTCCGGAAGCTGGTCGAACACGGCGAAGTTGTATAACGCCAGGGGCGTAAGCTGCACAAAGTCGACCTCCAGCCGTGCCCTCTGATACGGTTCCAGCGTGGCGAGCACCGTATCGCGCTTCATGGCGAACAGGCCGATTTCGGTCTCCAGCGCGAAGCCCTCTTCCTCGGCCCCCCCGCCAAGCCGCTGATAGTCCCAGATCACGTCGTTCAGATCGAACGGGATCTGCTGGCGGGCTTCGAAGCGCACAATGTCGGGAATCTTCTTCGCTTCGACCGGCGGCAGCTTGATGAAACGGACCAACCCGGCTTGGCCGCCCACCGAAATGGCAATGCGATCGCCCTCGACCGAGTTGCGCGCCAGGAACTGGCTTAGCGCCTCGGCGATCAACTCGTCGGGGTCGGCGTCGGGTTGGCTAAGTATCTTCGGATATTCTATGAAGTCGAACGCATCGGCCACGATCCTATCGGGATCGTCCTCGTGGGGCCGGCACCGAAGCGCCTTCAGCGAGCATTGGCCGATGTCGATCCCCCAAACGGCACCCGTTCTACCCATCGCACAGCGCCTCTCTGGAAAAGCGGGCCGATCACCTCGTGGTGGTCGGCGTTTCTCTGTTCCTGACAGTCCAAGACCCGAGCTGGCCTACGAAGAAACACGAGCCGGTCCGGACTATCCATCCTGTTCCTTATAGTTCAGTGTATCGCGAGGAGGAACCGGTTGTCAACCATGTCCCCCGCGCTTTCGGCTTTGCGGTTTCCGGCGGCTGGCAGCCCGAAAACCGGCTCGTCGCGGGGGCAAAGTCCAGTCCTCTGGGGGGCCGCCACAGTAAACCGCTCTAAACATAGTATAATCCGAAGATGCAGTGTGCGAACCGGCGAACCAGGCTTTGACGATGAAGACCGACCACTTGACCATCCTGCTGCCTTGCGACACGATCGAGAGCCTGGCCCTTGCCCGCCCGGCGGGCGAGGCCCAGGAACTGCTGACCGGCTGGACGGCCATGTGGCATCCGGCCCTCCTGCTGGCCACCGGCGAGATGCCCGGGTGGCATCCGGCCGACCGACCGCCCGCCGACCACGCGGGCCATTGGTTCGTGTTGCCCGAGTGCAGCCGCCCATGGTTACCGGAAGGCTGGCTAGAGGGGGGGGATGCCGGCCCGCCTCGGGTGGTCGCCGCCGGCGATGATCGACAGCACCTGATCGCCACGCTGCTGGAGGCCGTCGAGCCGCCCGCGGCGACCTTCGCGTCGGAACTGGTGGCCGACTTCCTGGCCATCGGCTTGTGCTATTTCCTGGTGGAACTGCTCACGCGCCAACTCCGCTACATGAGCAACCTGGACGAGGCGTCGTTCCGGTCGGCGGTGGTTGCGGCGGCCGAAGAAGCCGCCAAGGGCAACACGGCCGAGGCCCAGCGGCAGTTGCAGTCGGGATTCGACCTCCTCGGCGATGCGCGCGAGTATTTTTACCCCGTCGAATCACGGCTGTTGGACCTCACCCTGGTGGCACCGACCACGTTGGGCTCGTCGCTGCAAAAGACCCTCAGCGAACAGGAGCCGGTGAACCTGCTCATGAGCGGAGCGCTCATCGAACGATTGGCCCGCGAACACCCGGATACCCTCGCGCTGCTGAAAGCCCGAATGGACCAGAAGAAGGTAGGGCTGATCGGCGGCGAGTACGAAGAGGGCCCGCTTCCGCTGCTGCCCCCCGAGGCGATTCGGTTCCACCTCCAGCGCGGTGTGGCCGCGTACGAGCGGTACCTGGGGCAACGGCCCGGGGTTTTCGGCCGGCGCCTTTTCGGGTTGACTCCCATGCTTCCCCCCGTCCTGCGGCAGTTGGGTTTCAAAGCCGCGTTGCACTTCACGCTCGACGAGGGCCGGTTCCCCGCCGGCAACCAGAGCCGCGTGCAGTGGCAAGGCGTGGACGGGCGGAACTTTGAGGCCCTCGCCCGGCTGCCGCTCGACGCCGGCTGCCCGGCAAGCTTCCTCCGGCTGGCCGAGCGCCTCGGCGACGTGATGGACCTCGACCACACGGCCACGGCCGTGTTCGCCCACTGGCCCGCCGCCGCAAGCGAATGGTACGACGACCTGCGGCGATCGGCGCGCAGCGTGCGAGCGGTGGGGTCGTTCACCGCAATCGACGATTACTTCGAGCAGACGGCCATGTCGGGCCAGTCGGCTGAATACGCGCCCGACCAGTATCACGCCCCGTATCTGCGGCAGTCGGTGGCGGCCAGCGAGCCGGACCCGATCTCGCGGTGGACGGTCTACTTCCGCAACCGGGCGAAGCTCGACGCCGCCCGGGCGGTGGAGGCCTTTGCCGCGTGCGCGTCGGGGCGGCTCGACGCGGGCGCCCAAGCCGGCCTGGAAGAACTCGTAGACAGGGTCGAACAAACCCACCGCGGCGGCACCGACCCGGCCGTCGGCGCCGCTTTGGAGTCGGTCCTGACGCGTGCCGGCGAGAGACTGGCCGCGGCGCTCGCCTTCCGGCTGGGCGCGGCTGGTTCTGAGAACGGAGGCGCAGTGGCCGGCAGCGGCGGCGCGGCGGCAGCGGGCGGCTTTCTCCTGCTAAACCCGCACGCCGTCCAGCGGCGGTTGTGCCTGCCGTGGCCTGAGCCGCTCGAACTGCCCGACGCCGGCGGTCCGGTGCGCGCCGCCGGGGAGACCGATGCAAGCCGCGTGGCAGTAGTCGACGTGCCCGGCATGGGCTTCGCCGGCGTCCAACCTGGCGGTGGGTTCTGTGCCCCCGAGTCCGAGCGGAAGCAAAAGTCCGGCTGGCTGCGGCGCAAGCCGAAACCTAAGATGGAACCGCCGATGGCGGAGGAGTTGGAGGACCGGCTCGTGCTGCGCAACGAGCGGTGCGAGGTGGTATTCGACCGGTACACGGGGGCCATTCGGGGCATTTCCGACTATCGGAGCCGCGGCGCCCGGCTGGCCCAGCAGATTGCCCTGCGCATACCGGATCCCGGCGAATCCGATCCGGCCGACGACGCCCACTACACAATCCAGGCCGCCGACGCATGGCAGGTTGCGGCGGCCGGGCCGCTGGTGGGCGAAATACAGTGCCGCGGCCGGCTCGTCAGCCGCCATGGGCGCCGCATGGCCGGCTTCCGGCAGTGTACGCGGTTGTGGCGCGGCAGTCGCGTGGTCGAGATGGAAATCGAGTTGGAGCCCGACACCGAGCCGGGCGCCAACCCGTGGAACTCCTACTACGCCGCCCGCTTCGCCTTCAACGACGCCACGGCCAACTGGTATCGGAGCGTGAGCCAACTGAACTTCCCGACCAGCGCGAACCTGCTCGAGGCGCCCCACTTCATCGACGTGCGCGCGGCGGACACCCGCACCACGCTTCTGTGCGGCGGTCTGCCCTACCACCGCCGGTTCGGCCTGCGCCGCCTCGATACGCTGCTGGTCGTGCGAGGCGAGACGGCACGGCAATTCCGGTTGGGCATCGGGCTCGACGTGCCGCACCCGATTCACGCCGCGATGGATGAACTTCTGCCGCCCATCGTGCTGCCGTTGGCCGGTCCGCCGACGGCGGGGGGGGGATGGCTGTTCCACCTCGACCACCGCAACGTGCTCGTCACCCATTGGGAACCGCTTCCCGCCCGGCCGCCGGCCGAACCCGAGACGCCTGAAGCCGGAGCGGCCTTGGACGGCTACGGCTCGGAGGACTATTGGGACCCCGAGGCGAGCCCTCCAGCGCCGCCGCCTGAGGCGAGGCCCGCGGCGCCTTCGGCCGACGCGCTCCCGCAGCGCGAACCGCCGGCCATCGATCCCACCCATCTGGCCGGCCTGCGCCTGCGATTGATCGAGACGGACGGCCGAAGGACCCAACTTGGGCTGCGGGTGCTGCGTCCCGCGGTACGAGCGGAAAAGCTTGCCGGCCCCAACCGCCCGCCCACGCGCCTCGACGTCGCCGACGACCGCATCACCATCCCGCTGGGCGCTCACGAATGGGCCGATGTGGAAGTGTGGTTTGAGGGAGCGTGAGGGGATGCGTCGGACGCTGCAAAGCGTTCGGAACCGGCACTTGCACTCGGAAGGAAGGGCCGGAGTTGTGCGGATTGGGCCGTTCCCCAAAGTGCCACCTGGTTCCATCCCGGACGCTAGTCGGGTAAACTCACAGGAATGAATGGAGTATGGCACCCAATCGGGTAGAAGGCCTTGTGGAACTCGTGCGGCAACTCGATCGGTTTGTTGAAGCGTCACAAGTGGCATTGGGCTATTGGGGCCGCCCGACGGGACGGCAATGGCGCGCCGACGAGCCGGCGAAATTTGGCCCGCGGGTGGGGTATTGGGAACAACGAGGCCGAAGAAGTCATGGCACACCGGCACACACAAAGCGATTTTCGCAGTCGGCTTCCGTTTTCGGATCCAGCCGAGGCGGAACACATCCTCCTGGATCTCGCCGATTACATCTATGGGCATACGGCGCTGAAGCCGATGTCCAAAACGTTGTTCCTGATGTCTCGGTGTCTGCTCGCGGTCGCTTTCGAGGAGGATTGCACGCCGGGCAGCTTGGTGAGCGCTTATCGGCGCGCTTCTCAGGCGTTGAAGCGGTCGGCTCCGGAAGATGATTTTGACTTCGCCGAAGTGGTCGATCAATGCAAACATCACTTGGTCTACGTCATCGACGCGCTCCGTCGGGTCCGCCACATCACGCAGCAGACGGACACGCTCGGACTGGCGTTTAACACCCTGCTTCGCGGCAAGTACGAGGGCGGTGAGGGCCTGGGAACTTTTTTGACACCAGAAGAAGTCGTGGCGCCCATGGTGGAAATGCTTCTGGCCGTCGCCGACGACTCGATCATCCAGGAGTTCCGCAAACCCCATCCCAAGCTACTTTATGGGGACATCTGCGGAGGTACGGGCCGGTTCGTTTATGCAATGACCAAGCGGTTATCTGAGGAACACGGTTGCCGGCGAAAGGCTATCGAGCGTTCCGCACGTCTTTTCGATCAGTCCAGTTTCGCCGTGGACTGCGCCAGACTGAACTTTGCGTTCGAAGGGCTTCAGGGTGATTTCCGTCGGGTCGGGGACTCCCTGATCGACGATGACATCAGCCGGTTGGGTGGAGCATTCGGACTGCTCGCCGCCAACCCCCCCTTCGGCACCTCGAAGTACCGATGGAATCTCTGGCTCGACTCCGTGTTTCCTCGCGAACTGTTGAAAGTCTTCCGGCTCGAAGGGTCCGACGACGCGGCCGACCCTTCGGAACTGTTCTTTTTCCGCAACCTGGACTTGCTCGCTCCCGGCGGAGCGCTGGCCATTGTGCTTCCGGATGGTCTTGTGCACTCGGAGCGGTTTCGGCAGGCGCTCAGCGTGTACGAGCAGGCGAGATCGAGCGTCGAGATAACGGCCGTGGTTTCCTTGCCGGTTGTTACGTTCACGCTGGGTGGGACGGTCGCAAAGACGTCTTTTCTGCTTGTGCACAAGGCGCGGGGAAACGGGAGCGATCCGCTGTACGTAGCCAATGCGGAGCATGTTGGTTTCCAAAAGAAGGGAAACCGCCGCATTGCCGACCCGCGAGGCAACGATCTGGTCGAGATTGCGCGGGATTTCTGCTCAAAATCCTATTCGCTGGGCACGCGCCTCGGCAATTGGCGGCGGTATCACCGCTTGTCGCCGTCCGGCTTCTTCGCCGACGGCGCATCGGCCCAGCCGAATGGCAGGCCTGTTCGCGATGTTGCAGAACCGGTTCGCCAACCCGCCGCCCGTTGGTCAACCGATCCGTCGTTCCACGTATCGGTTTTGGACGTCGACCAGACGGGGCTCATCGACATTGTCTCGGCGAGCCGCAATCGCCCGGCCACGCCCGGGCTGTTGTGCCAGCCGGGAGATGTGATCCTTTCGTGTATCAATCCGAGGATTTGGCGGGTGGCCGTCATTCCCCCGTTGCCGGGGAGTTGGAGTTGCAGCGGCGAGTTTCTTGTGCTGCGCCCGAGGTCGGGTGTATGCCCCTGGCAACTGGCCGCCCGATTGCATCACCGCGACGTTAGTCGTGCCGTGCAACAAATGGCTGGCGGTACGTCATCCAGCCGCCAGCGCGTTCACAAGCCCGCTATTCTTGACGTACCACTGCCGGCCCTGTGGCAGGCAGATGCCGAACTGAAGGAGCATTCGAGCGCCAGGACGGGCTTCTATCGCGAGCGGTTGCGCGAGGCGCGGGCCTACGCGCGGTTGCACGAGGGAGAGTCAACTTTTCAGCTTTCGGATGGAAATCCGATGCCGTAATCCAGCGCGTAGCGAAAATGGGGGTTCAAAGATGATCGACACCCCCTCACCGGAAAGAATGAACTTCAGTCCTCAACCAGGCGAGCGGCGCCTGATGTGAGGAGTTCCGGCTTGAAGTGAATCAACTCGAAGTGGTCTCGTTTGCGGACGGCGCAAAACAACAGCGGGAATTCCATATTCCCGCATCGGTTCCGAATCACGTTGTCATCCTTGTTCCGAGGCGGGTGAAGTTGGAAGTTGTTGCTGGTCTCTCCCGCTGCGAACTGTCGGTACCACTTTCCACACACTTTGCGAAACGTCGTATCGCGATGCGGGCTGACACACCAGACCCGGCAGCGTGGAATCCGCCGGTCATCGCCCATTTCATCCCACATGACGAAAAAGATGTGTGGAATGTCGTCGAGTGCAGCGACGGCGGCCGGTCTCTTGGCCTTTTTCGACTTCCGGCCCGCCGGGATGCAATTATTGAACCGCGGCGTTTCAATCGCACTCCACACGTTGGCCCCCTTCACGTCCGATCGATCGGCGAGATCGGTACCTTTCTTTCGCTTCAATCCGGGGATGCCCGTGAGCGTGCTGATAAGAATTTGCGACCACGCCCTCGTATCGGATGGCACAGGATGGCCCGTACGATCGGCAAGCGGCTTCGAGGCCAAGAAGCTCTCATAATGCTCGTCAAGCACTCTGAGGGCTGTCTGGTAAGGGCCGTCCCGAACCCATCCCCAACGCCTCCGTGAACAAGGGTCGACGAAAGGAGGCGAATGGTTACAAATAGACAAGTATCTGTCCATACGAAAAATGTGCGAACTTACGTCCGTACCCCCACTAGTGTGTGCATAGCCCCCCTCAGCGACGGTGGCCCCTTGAAATTGTGCGCCGATCGGCCTTGACCCGGTTTGGGCATCTTGTTACTGAATAGCTCCGGCTTATTCCGACTCATCGCGCGCGCATGCGCCAAACTACTCCCTTTAGGGGGATTTCCGGTGACTTATCATGGCTCGAGGCCCGTGGCGGCCGTTCTCTTCGCTCTGCTGATGAGCCCTGCGGCAATGGGGCAGGCTAGGGTGCAATTCCCCTCGGCGCTGGGCGATGGTGCTGTTCCGCCGCCTAATACGGCGGGGGCGGGCACGTCGAACTTCGCCCCGGCCTCGGGCGGCGGTGTACCGCAGCCGGTTTATGGGCCGCCGGCATCCGGCGTGCCGGGGCATCCTGCGCCCAATTACGCCGTGCCGCCGAACTATACGCCCCCTGCTCATGGCGGGGGCACGACCTTCGGCCAGCCCGGCGCGCCGGTGGACCCTTTGGCGCCGTCGCTGGGTCCCCAGGCGGCACCGGTGGGTCCCCTTCCGGGGGCGCAGTTCAGCGGCACGATTCAACCCCCCCCGGCCACGTGGGACCCGTATGCGCCGCCGGGGTCGTTTCCTCCCTCCCTGTTACCCCAGGATCCCCATTTGCCGTATAACACTCCGGCCTTCTCAACGACCGGTGCCTTGCGGTTCCTTCAGGAAGTACGATTTGACTACACTTGGCTTGCCGGCCGCGGCGCGCATGAACTCGGCATCCACGAGGCCGAAATCTATGGAACGTTCGCGCTGCCGTTTTTCCATAACACGCAGACGCCGCTGTTGGTAACGCCGGGGTTCGCCGTCCACGTGTGGGAGGAGCCGGCGGCGATGCTCGACCGCCCCGTCCTTTTCGATGCCTACCTCGAAGGTGCTTGGAACCCGCAGGTGACGCCCATGTTCGGCGGCGAACTGGCGTTTCAGGTCGGCGTGCATTCCGATTTCAAGCGCATCGACCGGCGTAGTCTTCGCTACCAGGGGAAGGGGCTGGCCGTGCTGGCGCTCTCACCCAACATGAAAGTGAAGGCGGGGGTGTGGTACATCCACCGCAACCGGGTGAAGCTCCTGCCCGCCGGGGGGTTTGTGTGGACGCCGCAAGGGCCCGACGGCAACGTCGTGTTGGAAGTGCTGTTCCCGAACCCGCGCATCGCATTCCGCCTGGCCGACTACCACAACACCGAGTGGTGGCTCTACGGGCGGGGCGAGTACGGCGGCGGGGCCTGGACGGTGAAGCGCGACACGGGCGCCGCCGATGGGTTGGACTACAACGACATCCGGGTGGCGGCCGGTTTGGAGTTCCTCCGGCCGCAGTTGAGCGGTCTGTTCGAAGTGGGCGTCGCCTTCGAACGCGAGGTCTTTTTCGTCGACGATCCGGCGCCGGTGCCGCACCCGCACCCCACGGTGTTCCTCCGCGGCAGCGTCGCCTTTTAGGGTCTCAGATTATCACCACGCGAGTTGGAGTTCACGCTTCAGCGTGCGAACCAAGCAAAAGCGGAATCCGGCACGC
>PWXP01000572.1 GCA_003561895.1 Planctomycetaceae bacterium
CGCGGAAGCTGCCCGCGCGACTGGGCCAGCCCGTACGGACGCCAGTTGGTGCCGGCCACCGTTTGCGTGATGGCGCAGCCGCCGGCCTGGAACAGCAGCGGCACGCGGTTGGCGTAACGCAGCACGGTCATGGTCTGGCCGTCGGAAAGCTTCAGGCTTTGCATGGCGTGCAGCAGGGCGTCGACCTCCTTGGGTTTCAGCTTGCCGGGCGAGGATCGCGGCTTCAGGTGGGCCTGCTTGATGATCTTGTCGGCGGCGTCGGGGCCCAATCCGTCGAACGTGCCGGTCAGGAACAGGCGGATCGTCCGCGCGTCGGACTGGTCGAGCAGTTCGCGCAGCGTTTCGCCGGTCACCCGATGCACGCTCGGACCGCCCCCGTAGGCCAATCCCACTTCGATGACGAACGGGTTGCCGCGATAGACGGCCGGGGGCCGGGTGGCGGCGGCGAAGAACTCGCCGGGCACCACCTGGTGGAGCCCTTTGAGGATCAATTCCTCGCCGATGGGCGAAACGCAGTCGGTAGCCGGGGCCTTGATTTTCGTCTCCTGGATGGCCCGAAACAGCAGATCCGCCTCGTGCCGCCCGATGCGCGTGGTATTCGCCCGAACACTGATGCCCGCCCTCTCGCATATCCGCCGCGCCACCGCCGGGCTGACGCGCGAGAACGATTTCTGCAAGAACTGCGAAACGGTCGGGTGCTTCGTGCTCTTGAGCATGCCGGCCAACATACCTAACTCGACTCCGTACGGGTGGGGCTTGATCTCCTTTGGCTCCGGCGGCAGGACCTCGGCCACGCGGGGGTAATCGCGCTGGTTGCCTTCGGGGTCGACGTAGTGGAGGGCCACGTGCGGGTTGGCAATGGCGGTCTGTTCGAGGTACTCGTCCACACTGCCGCGGCCGCGCTGGTAGCGGGCTTCCAGCTCGATGGTCACGCGGGTCCCGTGGTCGGCCTCGCTCCACTCGATGCCGTGCCGCTCGATGGCCTTGCGGCCCGCCTCGCCAGGGGGGATGTCGACACCGTTACCCCGGCCGTTGACAATCTCGGGCCGGTTGCGCTTCGTGTCGATTTGGATTTCGTAGTAGTGGGCCGGCTTGCGTTTCGACACCTTCGAGATGATCTTTACCGGCTTGCCGGTGGTGAGCATGCCGTACATGCCGGCCGCCGAAATGCCGATCCCCTGCTGGCCGCGGCTCATGCGCAGGCGATGAAACTTCGAGCCGTAAAGGAGCTTGCCGAAGATCAGGGGGATTTGCTTCCTGAGGATTCCCGGACCGTTATCCTGGATGCCTGCCCTGAAGCGGTCCGGTCCCACCCGCTCGATGTGAATCCAAATTTCCGGCAGGATACCGCCCTCCTCGCAAGCGTCGATGGCGTTGTCAACCGCCTCCTTGACGGTGGTAAGCAGCGCCTTGCGTGGGTTGTCGAACCCCAAAAGATGGCGGTTCTTGGCAAAGAACTCGCTGACGGAAATGTCGCGCTGTCCGGCCGCCATGGTCGCTGCCGTCGAACGGCGACGGCGCGAGGGCGCCGGCTGGCCGTTGGCGCCGACTGGACGGCCGTTGGAGTCCGACGGCGCAGCCGACGGGTCCGCCGCGGTACGGGACGATTCAGGATGGTTATTGCGTGGGGGCAAATGGAACCTCCGTGGTGGATACTCTCCGAGCGGGGGAGCGGTTGTGTGTCCTGAACGCACCGCGCCGATTATACCGCTTTTCCGGCCGGCCCGACAGGCGGCTTTGTCCGGTATTTTCGGTAAACTGTATGCGTTCGCGGTATCTGGCACACAAAGATTCACCCGTAAGACCGGTGGAAGCCGAGACTTCAGAAAAGCACGCCATGAGCCTCAGGGCAGTTGCCGAAGCTGCCGAAAAACTTGCGGCGGGCCGCACCTGGCAACGCGCCGGGTAGTATAGTTCCACCTGGGTGAGTCGGGTCGCGCCGCGACCGGGGTCATTCGCGCAACAAGCTAGCCTCAATACCAAGGAGCCCATCTCATGTTCCGAAGGATACTACCTTTGGTGGTGGCCATTTCAGCCGCGTTGTGGGCGTGGCACGGCGGGTTGGTCGGCATCGACCGGGCGGAAGCCGCCAATCCTTTTCACACCGCCCCCGGCTTGTTCTATAATAATTACGTGCCGCCGGTCGGAATGGCCGGCGTGGGCGCCGGATTGTATCCCAGCCCGCGACCGGTCCCTCCACTGGTCGGCCACACATACGTAACCTACCAGCCGCTGATGCCGCACGAATTCCTTTACCGCCACCGTCGGACCTATCGGCGTTTCAATCCCGGCGCCGGCCGGACGCGTACCAGGGTCTCTTGGCGCTAACCATATTAGGAGAGACAAACATGATTCGAGCATTCGCATTTGGTTGCGCAGCCCTGCTGACGATGGCGTGGAGTTGCGAGGCGTCTGCCGCTGGCCGGTTAGGGCATGGCTTGGTCAGGGGTAGAGTCGCCGCCCGGCAGGCGGCGACGATGCCCTGGCACGGCTACCACTACAAGCCACAGTGGGGTATGCCCCTTGCTATGGCGGTTCCCCCCACCGCTGGCACCCGGACGCATTGGGGGTGGGGCGTAGGCAATACGCGGACAACGCCCATCGGGCACCAATACGGCCCGCACTGGCCGGGGCCCGGCGTCTACGATCGCCGATCGTACCGGCAGACGCCCCCCTGGCCGACCGACACCGACCAGATGGGCGTGTACTACATCCGCGGTCCGTGGTAGGGGGGGACGTGCAACACCGCACCATTACCCGGCAAAACGAACTCATCCGATTCTGCGACGAACTCGCCGGTGAGCCATCCATCGCCATCGACACCGAGTTCGTGGCCGAACGCACGTATCGGCCGGTGCTGTGCCTCGTGCAGGTGGCCACGCGCGAGCAACTGGCACTGATCGACGGGATGGCCCTTTCCGACGTCACGCCGTTCTGGCAAGTGGTGGCCAAGGGCGAGCACGAGACGATCATCCACGCCGCGCGCAGCGAGTTGGAATTCTGCCTCCAGGCGGCCGGCACCCTCCCCGCGAGGCTGTTCGACGTGCAGGTAGCGGCGGGCTTCATTGGCGCCGAGTATCCGGCCGGCTACAACTCGCTGATCGGGCGCCTGCTGGGCGAGAAGCCGGGCAGGCACGAAACCCGCACCGACTGGCGCCGCCGCCCGCTCACGCAACGTCAAATCACTTACGCGCTGAACGACGTGCGCTTCCTCCACCCTCTGCGCGACGCCATTCACAGCGGGCTGGTGCGGTTGAACCGGCTGGACTGGTTCAAGGAGGAGATGCGGGCGGTGCAAGAGGCGTTCGCCACAGCCGGATCGAACGAGCCGTGGCGTCGGGGGTCGGGCAACGCCGGCCTGAAACCCCGGCAGCTTGCGGTGGTGCGCGCCCTGTGGCAATGGCGCGACGCCGAGGCCCACCGCCGCAACAAGCCGGCGCGCTACGTGCTGCGCGACGACCTGATTATCGAAATGGCGCGGCGCGCCACGGCCGTGCCGGAGCAAATTCTTTCGGTTCGCGGGATGGAGCGGGGCGACCTGCGGCGGCGCGTCGACGAGCTTTCCGACGCGATCCGGCAGGCCCTGGAACTGCCCGAGGACCAACTCCCGCAGCCGCTTCGCCGCGAGCGCACGCAGGAGTACTCCGTGCTGGGGCAGTTCCTCTTCGCTGCGTTGGGCAGCCTGTGCCGGGAGGCGGAACTGGCCCCGTCCCTGGTCGGTACGCCGAACGACATCCGCGACCTGATCGCCTACAACACGAAGGAGCCGAAACCCGCCACCGGCGCGCCCCGCCTGGCGCGCGGTTGGCGTGCCGAGTTCGTCGGCCGGCTCTTCGACGACCTGCTGGCCGGCAAGGTGGGCGTGCGCATCGGCGACGCCCGTTCGGCAAGTCCGCTGCGGTTCGACCGCGGCGGGTAGCGGCGAGTTGGGCGGCCGGGTGGCCGCCATGCACGCTTGGATACTTGACCTATATGCCATTCTAGACTAAAATGTCTATGTGCCCGCTGGAGAAGCGCGGAGAACACAATTGGGCCCCCTACCCGAGTTTACGTCCGACGGAATGCTGCCTCCCGGTGACTACGAAGTGTCCCTCAATGAGTTGCGTGAATCGATCCTCGTCGTCGGCCCGGCTGACGTGGACGCATACCACACGTGGAATGCCGGGTGGCGGCGCCACTTGGTGGGTTGCCTGGAAACCCTCGTCCGACAACTTTGGCAAGTCGGCATTGATGAGGTCTTTGTCGATGGCTCGTTTACTGAGGACAAAGATCACCCCAATGACATCGACGGCTACTTCGTTTGCGACCTCATGCGCTTGGCAAGTGGCGAATTGGAGCGAGAGTTGAATCTGCTGGACCCGCACAAGATTTGGACATGGGATCCGGCCAGTCGCCGGCCTTATCGGGGCTATCCGAAGCGGCAGCTTCCCATGTGGCACCAGTATCGCGTCGAATTGTACCCACACTTCAGCGGCTTGCATTCGGGTATCCGGGACCCACTCGGCAACGAGTTGGAGTTCCCATCGGCATTCCGCCGTTCGCGGCGGGACGGCAAGGCCCGCGGCATTGTCAAGATCCAGTTCGAAGGGCCGACCGGAGCACAGTTATGATTCGTAACGAGAACGAATACAAAGAGGCTGTCCATCGCATTCGACAGGAGAAAGAACGGTTGGCCAGGCAACGCGCTGAACTGGAAAGGATGGGGTTGTTCGGCCAAGAAATCAAACGGGCCCTGGATCCGATCCGTTCCTTTCACGAGCAGCTTACTGAAGAAGTAGCTGCTTACGAGCGGCTCAAACGCGGTGAATTCGAGGAACTCGGCAATCTTCGTGGTATCGGTCAACTCCTTGTATCGGTTCGCATCGCCCGCGGAATGACGCAACGCGAACTCGCCGAACGCCTCGGTGTCCACGAAAGCCAGGTCTCGCGCGACGAGCGCAACGAGTATCATGGGGCCACGCTCGAGCGAGCCACCCGCGTCCTGGAGGCGTTGGGGGCACAGGTGCACAGCCGGGTGGAACTATTGGAACCCAGCGAAGCGCCCGTTGCTTGATTGGTTGAATTCGGGCTTTGCTCGGTGGCCGCGTTCGGTTGACACCCACGTGCTGCCCGGCGACAATCCGCGGTTGCCCCTGTGTGGCCGCCACCTTCGCCCCAGTACGCTATGATGCCCACGCTCGCGAACGCTCCCCGGCGCATGGTCATCCTGACCGACGGTTTCAGCGATTCGAACGTCGCCAAGACGGCCATTTGCGTGGTCCGCTACAAGCCCGAGGAGGTGGTCGCCATCCTCGACGCCTACGCCGCCGGGAAGACGGCTGGAGAAGTGCTGGGGGTGGGCGGCGCGATTCCCGTTGTGGCCCGGCTGGCCGACGCCCGAGACGCCAACACCCTGCTGATCGGCATCGCCCCGTCCGGCGGCCAGATGCCGCCCCACTGGCGCCCCATCGTGCTCGAGGCCATCCGCCGCCGCATGACGGTGGTTTCCGGGCTGCACGACCTGCTGAAGCACAA
>PWXP01000414.1 GCA_003561895.1 Planctomycetaceae bacterium
GATTCATGCCTGCAAACTGACTGGCCGTGCCCAGGGTAATCTTTTCCTGCTGAAACAGCAGAATGGCAATTTCTAGCTTGAGATCGGCTTCTGATATATGCGCTGTTTGTAAAAATTCATCGGGAATAACTAAACTCATGGCTTTAACCTGCTGTAAAGAAAGAATTGGAGATGCCCTCAATCAATTGGTTATGCTGCATAAAGCACCCTATCGCTCATGGGCTTCTTCGCGATCAAACCTATAATCGGGCAGTAGTTTAGCGGAATATTGCTGTGCCCACTTCAGAAAATTTTGGAGGCGCTCTGATTGCTCCAGCTCAACTTGCGAAGGAGAATCTGCTTCCACCAGAATTAGGGTAAGTTTTTGGCCTTCCAGAGCAGCATCGAGTTTTTCATCGAGTACCAAGTTGCCATTGTGGTAGATTGCATGCAGTACTTTACTCATAGGTTTATCTTCCGGTTGTCTCACGCTATTGTTCAGTCGCGTCAATCACCTCTTCACTTAAAATCATTCGTTATACTAACACTTTCGCCGTTGAAACAATGACCTGGGATTCGTGCCTTAATTTTTTTCCTCAGATCTTTCTTGCTAAACTTTCCGTGCAATCATGTCTTGTATATCCTGGGGAGGAGTAGCTATTTTAAGGGCAGATATGTTATCTGGATAAATTTCAGTTTGTCCCGTTGCTCCTCGATAGCGCTGCCAAAATTGTGCCTGTCCAAGTGAGGAATTTAAGGCCATTGGGCACACACCTCTCGCATCGCCTCCAGGCAGAGCGACAGCGTGTTCTGACCACCCAGGCGAGTGAGGGTGTCTTTGAGGTGTGGAAGACTACCAAGAAAATCTTTACGACCTTGATACGCCAATGTGTCTAAGCACTGAGCAAAGCCAGCAATATCCACCTGCATCTCTTCTAAGCGCGGGAGGAAGCCTTCCCAGGCAGAAGCACTGTGATACTTATCACCAAATTGCTCTATCAGGCTGAAGGCACTTGGCAGCAGCTCCGGTGGCAGCTGTTTCGCCAATTCACGCAGGGTCCTGGCGCGGTAGGATTCATCGCTAATCTGACGGGTCACGTCCAGCGCCTCGGGCAGCAGCTCTGGGGGCTGGTTCGCCAGTGCACTCAGGGCAAGGGCGCGGGAGTATTCATCGCTAATCTGACGGGTCACGTCCAGCGCCTCGGGCAGCAGCTCTGGGGGCAGCTGGTTCGCCAGTGCACGCAGGGCCCTGGCGCGGTCGAATTCATCGCTAATCTGACGGGTCACGTCCAGCGCCTCCGGCAGCAGCTCCGGCAGCTGGTTCGCCAGTGCACGCAGGGCAAGGGCGCGGTAGGATTCATCGCTAATCTGACGGGTCACGTCCAGCGCCTCCGGCAGCAGCTCCGGTGGCAGCTGTGTCGCCAGTTCACTCAGGGCCATGGCGCGGGCGGATTCATTGCTAATCTGACGGGTCACGTCCAGCGCCTCCGGCAGCAGCTCCGGCAGCTGTTTCGCCAGTTCACGCAGGGCTTCAGCGCGGGCGGATTCATTGCTAATCTGACGGGTCACGTCCAGCGCCTCCGGCAGCAGCTCCGGGGGCAGCTGTTTCGCCAGTTCACGCAGGGCTTCAGCGCGGTCGGATTCATCGCTAATCTGACGGGTCACGTCCAGCGCCTCCGGCAGCAGCTCCGGCAGCTGTGTCGCCAGTTCACTCAGGGCCATGGCGCGGACGAGTTCATCGCTAATCTGACGGGTCACTGCCAGCGCCTCCGGCAGCAGCTCCGGGGGCAGCTGTTTCGCCAGTTCACTCAGGGCTTCAGCGCGGTAGTATTCAGAGCTAATCTGACGGGTCACGTCCAGCGCCTCCGGCAGCAGCTCCGGTGGCAGCTGTGTCGCCAGTTCACGCAGGGCCATGGCGCGGTAGTATTCAGAGCTAATCTGACGGGTCACGTCCAGCGCCTCCGGCAGCAGCTCCGGTGGCAGCTGTTTCGCCAGTTCACTCAGGGCTTCAGCGCGGTAGTATTCAGAGCTAATCTGACGGGTCACGTCCAGCGCCTCCGGCAGCAGCTCCGGCAGCTGTGTCGCCAGTTCACTCAGGGCCATGGCGCGGGAGTATTCAGAGCTAATCTGACGGGTCACGTCCAGCGCCTCGGGCAGCAGCTCCGGCAGCTGTTTCGCCAGTTCACTCAGGGCCATGGCGCGGTCGGATTTATCACTGATCTGACGAGTCACCGCCAGCGCCTCGGGCAGCAGCTCCGGTGGCAGCTGTGTCGCCAGTTCACGCAGGGCGAGGGCACGGTACAAGAATCCACCACTAAGATACCTTTCGCTACCATAACGATCCTGGATCTGGCGAATAGCTACCAGCACATCTGGCCAATGGGCTGGAAAACGAGCAGCGAGTTTATTCAGCACAAATGATCGGTAGGCGGCATCATGAATTTGATGGATTGTCTTCAGCACCTCAGGGAGCAAAGACTCTGGCATGTAAGGGACTAGCGCGGAGATGCACTTAGCCCGCTGCCAGGGATCTTGGGTTTGCTGGGCATAGGCTAACCCCTGGGCGGGTTGCCAGATTTGGTGTTTGACCAGCGCCCCCAACAGTTCTGCAGGCACATTGCTTGCCAAGCTGTTGAGTGAGGTACGTATCAGGGCGTAGCGAAACAGTAGAACTAGCGCTGTTTCTGGTTCAGCCTCATACTGCTTTTCGGCGCCCCCCCAGGCCCGAGCCAGGTCATTCACAAAACCCGCCGGTTTGCCAATGGCATCGCAGGCGTCGTACCAGCCATTGCGGCCCGCCCCATTGGTCTCCCGCAGCAGCTGGTGGATCGCCTCCTGGCACTTGGCCTGCTCCATGTGCCAGGTAAGGAAGGCATAGATATAGCCATCGTCGGTTAGGGTATGCCACTGGCCGTGTTGGGTTTTAGCCCGGTAGCGCTCCAGCAATTTGGCGTGGGCTTCGGCTTTTGTGAGACCTAACCCTGGCAAGTCTCCATTTTGAACAGGCTGCGGCGGGCTGGTTAAGAGCCGTTGCGCCAGGTCATGCATCAGGTCGTGCAGGCGGTAAGCGCGCTGGTTACCCACTTGTTTGGCCCCCGGCAGCAGCAATGCCTTGGCGCTGAAAAGACGCAGAATTGCCCCCGCCTGGCGTGGGGTCACCTGCCAGAGAGTCGTCGCCATCTCTTGGGTCAGGTTGACGTCTTCTGGCACGATGCCCAGCCAGGCAAACTGGCGCAGTTGCTCGGTGGAAAGCTGCTTCAGACTCAGGTTAAAGCAGGCCATCAGGCTATATTTACGCCGTTTAGCATCGTTGGGGATGTCCTCTTGGCTGTAAATATCCAAGGTTTCTAAGCGCACTACCTCAGCCTGAAAGTCCTCCAGCAGGTCAGACCAGGTCACCCCCTCTTCAATTTGAGTGGTGGCCAGCTCCAGGGCCAGGGGCAGGTAGCCTACCCGCTCCGCAAAGGCCAGGGCTTGCTGGGTTTCGGTTTCCCGCAGAGGCTCAGATAGTTTTTGGGTCATCAACGCCAGCGCTTGATCTGGCTCCATCACGTCCAGGTCGTAGCGGTGGGCCTCAGGGATGCGGGCTTCGCGGGTGGTGACCAGCACACAGCAGTCGTTGCCACCTACGCGAAAAGGCCCCAGATGCTCGGGATGCCAGACATCATCCACCACCAGCAGGGCCTTTTTGTCGTACAGCAGCGTGCGCAGGTGCACCGAGGCCGACTCGATCGCCGTGGGTTTGTAGTCGGTATCGCCCAGGGCCTGAATCCAGCCGCTCAGCAGAGGCAGGATGTCGGGGCTTTGGCCCAGGGTGGCCCAGAGAATGCCGTCGGAGAACCGGGCTTGAATGGCGTCCTCATGGGCCAGCTTCGCCGCCAGCACCGATTTACCAATGCCCCCCAGCCCATAGATGGCGCTGACCACCAGGGTGCCAAACACCTTTGGGTCAGTGGAGAGCAGGCAATCTCTCACCGCCTGCTGATACTCGGGTCGCTCCACAAAGTGCTCCGGCAACGGCGGCATTTGGAGGGGAATGTCGTATCGCTTTCTGGGTTGAGGATTAAGGGTCGTGCGCCCGGGTCCCCCGCTGGTGAGGAGGATTGTGCCTTTGCTCTCGCAGCTAAAGGCTTGGATTTGCCCCTTTAGGGTCTTCTGTAGGTGGGCCGTTAAAGAATGGTTGGTCACCTCGCCCGTGGTCGAGTTGGTGGGGTCAAGCCCGGCTAGCAAGGCCTCTGTCAGCACACTGTAGGCAGACCCTGGGTTTTGGTATGAGGCTTCAAAATCGCGGGATGAGGTGATGAAGTAGCGATCCCTTACTTTCCCCGTTGGGGCCGCAATCACCGAGTCAAAGTTGAGCAAACTACCGCTGTTGCAGCAGTCGAGCCAGATGATTTGCTGCTTGACCTCGCTCTGCTCCAGCTGAGACCTGAGCCATTGCAGCTCTACGCCCAGGTCGTCGTCGGGATCAGCATCGCTGGGGGCCAAATAACCATCGGTAGCGCTCAAGCTGCTCTGCCAGCCGTGCCCGGAGAAATATAGCAGGGCGGTGTCAGGCACCTGGGTTGTGGTTCTGGGGTTGAATAGCTGGGCAATGGCTTCCCTGATCTGCTTTCGCGTTACCTGCCCCGTAGGGCTAACCTGGGGAACATCATCTTTTTTAAACCCCTCAGGCAAGCGGCGCACCGTGGTGAAATGGCCATGTTTTTCCAAAATCTGGGCAATGGCTTCGGCGTCGGCAGCAGGGGAAGTGAGATGACCTAATTGACTATGGCGGTACTGATTAATTCCAATGATCAGTGCATCCCGACTCATGGGTTAGCTAGTATCCTGAACAGCAGATTCGCCCCCACCAGTATGGCCTTTCTCTCCGCTGATAGCCAACCTCTAGCAAGCTCCTATGACTCAACTGGCCCCGCTCACCCTCGACGATGGCACCGTGATTTACATCGAGGTGACTGATAACGTAGACGAGCTTCCCACAGGCACCTCTAGCCCCCCCGGGGAAACTACCCGCACCGCCAAAGGCGCTAGTGAACAAGTCGTGCGGCAATTTCAGGCGATGCAGGGTACCATTCGCGCTTACACCAGCTACACCCTGAATGCGTTTCGGCAGATGGCTGGGGCCAACGTCGATAAGGTGACGCTGGAGTTTGGGGTGAAAGTCGCCGGAGAAGCGGGGGTGCCCTACGTCACCAAAGGCACAGCTGATGCCAACCTCAAAATCACAGTGGAATGTTCGTTCCCCAAAGAAGGTTGAGGCTGCAGCGGTTGGATATAGCCGCCAATATTGGATTTCACTGCGTTCTACCCAACCGATCAGGGTGCATCCCACTTTTGCAGCTCCGATCGTAGGGTGGGCTTTGCCACCCCTGTCAAGGTGGCGGTACTTTTCCCGAAAACCCCTGGGGCTGCGGGGCTGCGGCCACAACCACCAGGGAGTGAACTCCCTGGCTCACCGCAGAAGTCTGCTAAAGCAGACTGGGGAACTCGGCTCCCAATCCTCTTCAGAGGATTTCGGCTTTGAGC
>PWXP01000039.1 GCA_003561895.1 Planctomycetaceae bacterium
CCCCGGGTGTGCGGGCTGGCCACGCATGCGGCACGGGACATCCAGGCGACGGGGTGCGAGAAAAAGAGAGAGAAAGCGGCATCGAGCCGCCGCATCTCCAAGACGATGCCGCTTGCGTGTTGCTGTGGCCGTGGTGCCTGCCTTGCCGTCGAACTGTGTCCGGGGGCGCCCCGGCAACCCTGCCCACGTATCGGGCAAGGCCGCGCGGGGACGAAGGCTTGTCTCCTCGTGCCTGCTCCCTCAGCAGGCTGCGAGGCCGCCGACAGGCGCGCTGGCTTACCGATCGCACACGCTGTCGTCCAGGGGTGCGGGGCAGCGGCAACGGGCGCAGCACCCCGTCACAGTCCAGCAGCGTTGCCCGTTGCCCATTTCGTGATGCCAGAGGCCGCAGGCCGGGCAGCGCACGGCGGGTTGCCCGCCGGCGATCGGTTGCCGGCAGGAGGGGCAGCACGGCGGATCGCCTCCGGCGGGAAACGGCTCGACGCGCACAGCCCCGGCCGTCGAGAAGAAACACCGTTGCCACGAGCCGGTCTCGGCATCGCCCAGCCGAATCTCGTCGCGGTCCTGCAAGACGTGAACGGCCGAGGCCAACGGCGATCCGTTGACCCGAACATTGGCTTCTTCACCTGCCAGCAGGACCCACTGTGCGTCTTTCACGCGACCACGGCGGATCAACAGCGTCGGGCGCAGAATGAACCCGCCGCAACTTAATTCGTGAAAGGCCTTCGGCTCGGCCGTCGACAGCACCCAGGTGTCCCCGGTCAGTTGCACCGTGAGCCATCGCGCACGCCTTGGTTTTTCCACCCATAAGTATGCCATTGCATCTCCTCCCTTCAAAAGGTAGCCGGTCCTAACGTCAGGATACGCACTTGCTCGCCGCGGGGGCCAGAAGACGCCGTGGAGCCCGGCGCGGGGTTGCGGACATAGTTGCGCAGGAGTCGCGCGTGCGCGACCATCGCGATCCTTGGCGCTGAATCCCTGCCCGGTCCGCCCTCGCGCTGCGAGCCGCGCCGCGGCGGTCCCGGCCAGTCGCACCGCGGTCACCCGGAGTTGCGCATGCGCGACGTTCGGGCGCGAATGCACCCGTGCCGCTCGCCCGAACGCCACCCGCTCTTCGCCTCCGGCCGGTCCGTGCGTATGATAAGGTTTGGATGGAGGCACGCGGAAGGAACCGGCCGGCGGCGGCTTGAACGCGCCGGGCCCGTTCCCGTATACTGGCGGCATGGCGCGCCACCAAAGAGTCGAGGCATTCGACCTGCCGCCGCCCATGTTGATTCCAGCCGCCCCGTTCCGTTGGCCCCAGGTTCCGGTGCAGAGAGGAAACCCCGACCATGGCTTTCTTCGTCACGTTCGACATCCCGCCGAGCGGCAAGCCGCTTGCCGCGTGCCGACGCAAGCTCGTTGCCCGTCTACGGCGGCACAACATCGAACTCGAAACAGTAAAGGTCGGCAGCAACGTGCAGCAGGCACTGGTTCGCCTTGTGCTCGACGGTAAGGGCTTGCCGGTCGTGGCCATCGACGATGCCCACCCACTGCCGAACGAAGCCGCCTGGCTGGCCGACCTAACCGCCAACGTCCTCGATCTGCCCCCGCTGCGCCGGCCGCAAGTCGTCTACGTAACCCAGAACGCGAATGCGGAAGGCACCCACCAGGCGCTGCGACATCCCGTTGTGCGCGGTTACGTGAAGCGTGACGGCAGGGGCAAATGGGTCGAGGAAGTCGTCGAGGCGGTCCTCGACATCGCCAGTCAGGTTGAACAGTACACGCCGCCTCCATCGAATGCGACCGTTGCCGTGAAGGACATTGTGGGCGCCAGCCGGTGCTTCCGCGACGCGATCGAGCAGCTCCAGCAGATCGTTGAGGCGCCCTACGGGCTGGTGACCGGCGCATCGGGGGTCGGTAAGATGTTCCTGATCCGCCGGCTCTGGCGGGCGGCGGCGGGCAAGCGGCCGCTGATCGTCGTGCCGTGCGCCTCGTTCTTCAAGGACTACTACGTGGCCGGCAGGCGGCGCCGTTTCGGAGGTGGCCGCGAGGCGGTCGATCAACTGGCGCCCTATCTGGTGGAGGCCCACCATGGAATGCTCGTCCTGCATCACGTGGAGCAGCTTCCCAACTCGCTGCAAGAGGAACTGGCCGTCCGCCTGACCGACTCGTCGGGAGTGCCCGACGCGCCGCTGCGGATGCCCGTGATCGACTCCGACGGCCTGACCGAATATGAGGTGCGGGTCATGGCCACCTCGACGTTCCCACCCGAGCAGCTTCGGCAAATGGGACGGCTCAATGCCGAACTGGCGGTCAAATTGCGCAAGCGGCACGTGCGCATTCCTTCGCTCGGCAGACGCGGTCCCGAAGACGTACGGTTGCTTTGCGACGACCTCTTGCGACGGATCAGCATCCGCCAGCGACTGGACGGGCCGCCCCGACTGGACGAACGCGTGGTGTCCGTCCTCACGGCAAAAGAATGGCCGGAGAATATTTCGGACCTGGTGCGCGTGTTGGAGCACGCCATTCGACATTGCCGTAGCGGCATGATCGGCGTTTCGCATTTGCCCAAGGACCTGGCCGACAAGGAAGTCCGGCGGCCATCCCCCACACTCGACGAGATCGTCGCGGAGGCACAGCGGACGGCCATCGAAAACGCGCTGGATCAGACCGGCGGCAACGTAGCCGCTGCCGCCGAACTGCTCGGCCGCAACCCGAAAGGCCTGTATCGACTGATGAAGGCACTGGGGATTTCGGCAACTTGAACACCGGCCTGCGGTTCCTGCACTTCGTGGCCGGGCGGCCGAACGGCTGGCAGGGCGAGTTCGTCTGGACGCCGGTCGGGCATGCAAAAATCAAGGATCTGATGCGAACCGCTCCGTACTCCGAAAGCGGCCAGTGTAAGGTGCTCTTCGCCGCCGAACACTCAGGGCACTACTTCTACCCCGACTTCTACTGCGCCGACAGCGGCACGACCACCGCCGTGCTCATGGCCCGCTCCGCACGCCAACGGAAGGCGAAAGGCGAATCGCTCGGCCGGTATTTCGCGCCGTTCGGGCGGTATTTTGCTTCGGGCGAGATCAACGTGCCGGCCGCCACTGGCCAAGTGACGATCGAAAAGATCGCAAGGGTTGCGAGCGTCTACGCACAGAGCGGCTGCATACGCCGCGGTGTCGTCACCGGGTCCGCCGGCGTACAGCGGGTCCAGCAATTCGACGCGACACAGCCCTACGATCCCAGCAACCTGGCGGCGCTGGACTTGCGAGTGGATTCCCAGCCGAACGCAGACCCCGGCTGGTGGTTCTCGGTCCGCAAGGCCGGCAACGAACCGTTGCTGCGTCTGAACGTCGAGCCGACCGAGGAAAGCTGCATGAAACGAATGCGCGACGAAATCCTCCAAGTCTAGCGGGGTTGACCATCGCCGAACAACGGTGTAACATGAGACACGAAGGGAGATCGGATAATCAATCCCTGCTGCGCGAGGGCCGGTCGGCTCGCGTCTGCATGGCCGCCCGCATCCGGCCCGGAGCAGCCCGCACGGGCGCGGATGCGCCGATGGTTTCCAGCGAAAGGAGGCGAACGACCCTTTTTCATTGTCCCTTTGATAATCAGACGGGTGTGACATGCCTCGTGATCCGGACAAGTACGACTTTTTCGTCTCCTACGCGCGCGTGGACAACCGCGACGGCTGGATCAGCTCGTTCGTCGAGGAGCTGCTGGCCGAGCATCGGCGGTTCACCGGCGGCCGGGAGCTGGTGCCGTTCTTCGATACCCAGCAGATTCGCAGCCTGGACGATTGGCAGCAGCGTCTGTACCACGGGCTGGCGGGGTCGCGGTTGTTTGTGGCGTTCATCTCGCCGAACTATTTTGCCAGCGAGTGGTGCCGGCGGGAATGGCGCACGTGGATCGACGTGGAGATCGCCAAGCACATCCTTTCGGCCGGGGCCGCCCCGCTGTACATCGTCGAGGTGCCCGGCCTGCTCGGGGAACTGGACGAGCAGGAGGTGGCCCGGCGGGTGGCCGAGTTGTGCCAACTGCCCCCGCCGCGCGAGCTGTTTTTCGAGTCCGCCGCGCCGCTGGTCCACCAGCTTCGCCGCCGGCAGATGGGCGCCATTCAGCCGTTTTACAACGCCGGCCTCGGCGCGCTGCGCCAGGACGACCTGCGCCGGGTGCTGGAAAATCTGGCCCGCGATTTGGACGAGCGGGCTACCTACGTCAAGCAGGCGGCACAAAGCGAAACCGACCTGCCCCCCTACAACGAACAGTTCACTGGCCGGACCGACGAACTGCTCGATTTGCGCCAGCGGCTCAACGACAATCGCGCCGGCGTGATCAGCAGCATCCACGGGCTGGGGGGCGTGGGCAAAACGGAACTGGCCTTGACCTACGCCCATGCCTTTGCCGGCGCCTATCCCGGCGGCCGCTTCCTGCTCCGCTGCGAAGGGACGAGCAGCCTGCGCGAGGCGGCGCTGGTCTTGGGCGACTTGTTCCACGACCAGATTCCCGAGGAAGACCGCATGACGCCGGACCGCCACTTTGCGGCGATCGTCCGTTGCCTGCGGGCCCGGCTGGACGAGAAGGGGCACATCCTGCTGGTGCTGGACAACGTGACCGACACGGCCTTGCTTGGGCCGCAACAGACCGACCAGCTCACCTGCCTGGGAGGGATGCTGCACCTGTTGGCCACCACGCGGCTGCCGGCCGGGGCGGCCCGGCACATCAAGTGGACCACCCTGGGCGAACTGCCCGAGGCCGATGCGCTGGCCCTGTTGGAGAAGTATCGCGGCTTCGACTCCGATGCCCAGCGCCGGGCCGCCCGGCAGATTGTCGAGCGTCTGGCCGGGTTTGCCTTGGCCGTCGAGCTGGTCGGCGCGTGGATGAAGGCGCACCCCAGCGCCACCTACGCGGGCCTGGCCGACGGCTTGGGCCTGGACGACCTGGACCTGTTCGCCGAAGACCACGACGTGGAATTGCGGCGGCACAATCACCAGCGGCGGTTGCAAGCCGTCCTGGGCCCGCCGCTGGAGACGCTGACCGACGCGCAGCGCCTGGCCCTCGAGTACGCCGCCTGCCTGGCGCCCGACCAGGTCCCCCTGCCCTGGTTGCGGGAACTCGTCGTGCCCCAGTTCCCCGAACTGGCAGAGCCCGGCCGGCTGGGCGACCCGTGGGAGGAGCTAATTCAACCGCTGCTGCGGCTGGCCCTGCTGAATCCCGCCGCCGGCCAGGGGCACCGGCCACGGGTGGTGCGTTTCCACAGGTTGGTCGGCGACTTGCTCCGCCGCGAGCTTACCGAGGACGACCTGTCCGCCCGCCAAAAGGAGGTCGAAAAGCTGGTCCGTCGGCGCGATGCGGCGCTGAAGCAGACCACGCGCTGGCAGGAGGCCCGTTGGGAAATCGAACCCTTGGACGCCCTGGCCAGGCATTGGGATGAAAACGGGCACCCCGACGCCGCTTGGCTGCTCAACCAGGTCGGCGTGCGGTGGTACGATCTCGCCGAATGGACCCGCGC
>PWXP01000442.1 GCA_003561895.1 Planctomycetaceae bacterium
CAAGCATGAACGAGCGACACGAAAGGCGGAAACGTTGGGTCCAACGGGGGCAGTACGCCGTGGAAGTCGAAGTCGACGTGGTCTATCCGGCGGCTCGCCCCAATGAAGCCAGTCTCGAGCCGGACACGGTTCGGTAGCTCGACGAGGTGGCCCGCCGTGCCGAGGCAGGCCGCCGTGGAATTCTTGCGCCACGTCGGCCGCGTGTTTCAGTCGGTATCTTCTTGAACGGAACGATACCAGCGAGTCAAGACGTATTCTCTCCGGCGGTTGGTCGCCGTCCAATGTCCGACATTACCGGGCCGAGGCTGACCGGCCAGTAGCAGCACCGTGTGCCGGCCGTTGCGGCGCATCGCTTTGTTCTGCCTCCGTTCCCGGATCGATGATGCGTGCGGCTGCTTCCGTTCGGCGCTCGTTGATGGCTGCGATCAAGCGGCGGACGTCGTGGCCTGCCGCCTCCGACATTGCAGCCCGGACGCGTCGCACCTCGCTATAGCTATTCATCGGCACTCTCCTGAAGGAGTTCCAGTGGCGTGACCAGCGCGGGATTCCCTATTCCCAGTATACCGTTCACGCGACGAATATGCGCGAACTTATTTGCATTGGCAATGTGGCGGCAGTTCCAAGTGACCAGGAAATGGCATCGATGGAACGAAGCAGCGGCAAGGTGCAGCGCGTCGCCTGCCGGATTGTTGGGCATGACGTGCCGGGAAATGTACGCGTCGACGGTCTCGGCGACCGCTTCGTTCAAATCCAGCATCGGAAATGCGCCCAGCAGTTCCAGCATCTCCGCTTGCTTCGGGTACTGGCCCGCCTCCAACTCAGCCTGCACGGCCAAGCTCGAGACCAATTCATCTGACCCTTCCATAGCCGCGTCGAGCCACCGGCGGCTCCAGTTTTGCCGAGCGACCATTTCCGGTTCAGCGCGAACGTTGAAATAGAAGCTGATAATCGTCGTTTCGATGTAGATTCTGGCCATGAAGCATCTTCCGAGACAGCCGTTCGAAACAGCGGTCGGGACGCCGGGAGTCGTTACTCATCCGTTACCGGGCTTCTGCCGAGCGCTCCTTGAAGCCGGCGATCCGGGGCGTTTGCCGGACGGCGGAGGCCGGGGCCGCAAAGGTCCACGGCGTGGGGGTCAATCATCGTCTGTGCGAACGTCGATGCGGCTCGTGGTGCCCCAAGCCGTTGCCCGGCGCGGGCGGTTGCCCGCGCGCGGCTCATTGGGTTCCGGCGCGGGGGCCAGGCGCGGCGGAAATGCGCAACGCCACTGGTCCAACATCCCAATTGTGGCCGCCTGCCAACCCCGCTGTCAATCCACCCCGCAACGGCGTTTCTGCGCGGTGGGGTTTCCAGGCCGCGCAGGGTCAGAAAGCCTCGTACCGGGGTTTCGTATAAAGCCTCCGCCGCCTTGATACGCTTTCCGGCACCCTCCGCCAGAGGGGGCGTGGCCGCCTTGCATCGCCTGTTGGGGCGGCGTCGAATAATGCTGGCATGAACGAGCGACACGAAAAGCGGAAACGTTGGGTCCAACGGGGGCAGTACGCCGTGGAAGTCGAAGTCGACGTGGTCTATCCGGCCGATCGCCCCAACGAAGCCTGTCTCGAGCCCGACACGGTTAGGTAGCTCGACGAGGTGGCCCGCCGTGCCGAGGCAGGCCCGGCGGGGAAAGTGCAATGGGCGTGGAGGTGGTCGGTAGCTGGCCAGTCATGGGGCCGGCCGGGGCAGGCCCGGCGGGGAAAGGCACGCGATTCGCGGCCGACCTTCCTGGCGGGGAAAACAAGCTGTGATGAGTGCATTGTTTCTCGATGGCGCTCGGGGTATACTTATGGTGTTCCGTTCTCATAGGAGCCCTCCCGTGTCGATTGAGTTAGGATCGCCGCATATCGAAAAGGCCGCCGACGGCGTGGCACGGCTGCGCCGATTTCCCCGGATTCGCGTGGCACAACTCGTGATGGACTATCTCGCACACGGCTGGTCCGTCGATGAAATGTGCCGGCAGCACCCCTATTTGACGCCGGCAGAGGGGCACGCAGCCATGGCCTATTACTTTGACCACAAGGCCGAGATCGAACAGCAGATCGAGGCCGACCTGCACGAATACGAAGCCGCGCGCCGAAAGCCGGAAGCCGTCCGTGTTGCGCAACGCCTCAAATTGCGAAGGAACGCCTGATGCCGCTCGCCTTGTACGTGGACGTGCATGTGCCGGCAGCGATCACAGAGCAACTACGACGTCGCGGCGTCGACGTGTTGACAGCTCTCGATGATTCAGCAGGGGAGTTGCCAGACGATGAGCTGCTGCTTCGCGCACGCGAGTTGGGCAGAGTCCTCTTCACTCAGGATATTGGCTTCCGGGCACTTGCAGAAGGCTGGCAGCGTGCCGGCACTCCCTTCAACGGTCTTCTTTTCGGGCACCAGCTCCGCGGCACCATTGCCGACTATGCGGCGGACCTGGAACCAATCGCCAAAGCATCGTCGCCGGACGACTGGCATGGAGTTGTCGCATATCTGCCGTTTTGAGCAAATCAGGAACAGGCTTTAGAGGTTGACTTTACAGTCTCCGGGCGATGGGGTAGAGCGGTCGCGCGGAGCCAAAGTGTAAAACGCAGGCCTTCCCCGTCACCTACGCCCGGCCTGGTCCTCGTCGGCATGCCGCCGGCGCAGGTGCCGCAATTCAACGGAGAGCCAGATGCCGGTCCACATCGAAGAGGCGAGATCGGCGGTGGGGATGGCCGCCCAAATGCCGTTCAGTCCGAAGAAGTGCGGTAAGATGAGGATCGCCGGAATCAGAAGGAGCACTTGCCTGGAAAGCCCGAGCAACAGCGCGTGCCTGGGCTTGCCGACGGCCTGGAAATAGCTGGTACTGACGATCTGAAAGCCGACAATCGGAAACATCATGAGGCAGATGCGCATGGCGTGCGTCCCCAACCGCATCAAGGCTTCATCCTCCCGGTTGAACAGCCAGATGACCTGGGAGGGAAGCAGCATGACGACCAGGAAACCCGACAGGCAAATGGCCGAGGCGAAGAGGATTGCCGTCTGGAGGGTCTTCTTCACGCGGTCGAACCTCTTGGCGCCGTAATTGTAGCCGATGATGGGCTGCGCGCCTTGCGTGATGCCGAAGATGGGCATGGCGATGAACAGGGCCACGGCATAGACGATCCCCATCACCGAGATCGCCAAATCGCCGCCGTGGAGGCGCAGTTGATTGTTCAGGATGGCGTTCATCATGCTGGCGGCGAGCTGCATGGCAAACATGGGCGAGCCGATGGTGACGATCGACCTGCAAACCGGCCACTGCAAACGCAGGTTCCTGCCGCGAATTTTCAGGAGACTCGTGCCGCGCAGGAAATAGCCGAGCACCCAGACGGCCGACACCGCTTGCGCGGTGACGGTGGCGGCGGCGGCGCCTCGCATCCCCCAGCCGAAGCCGAACAGGAAAATGGGGTTGAGGATCGTGTTGAGCACCGCCCCGATGAGCATGGTGTACATGGCGATTCGCGGATTGCCCTCCCCGCGAATCAGGGCGTTGAGCCCGAACGCCACGCACTGGACCACCGAGCCGAGGGCGATGATCTGCAAGTAATCTCGGGCGAGGGGAAGCACGTCTCGGCTCGCCCCGAACACGGTCAGGATCGGGTCGAGGAGAGCCAGCCCGAGCAGGGTCAGCAGCAGCCCCACGCCGACAAGCAGCACGAGCGCATTGCCCAACACCCGCTCGGCTTCCGCTTGCTTGCGTGCACCAAGCCGGATGGAAACCGACGCCGCCGCTCCGAACCCGATCAGCATGCCAAACGCCAGTAGGATCAGCATGAAGGGGAACGACACGGTGGTGCCGGCAATCCCCAGGGGGCCGACGGCGTGGCCGATGAAGATGCGGTCGACCACGTTGTAGACGGCCTGTGCCATCATCCCGACGATGGCGGGGGCCGAGAACGCCGCCAAGAGGCGGGGGATGCTTCCCTCTTCCAGTCGTTTCGAGCGATCCATTGCCCCATGGTCTCTTCTTCGTGCATTTGCGCCCGACGAGCCCATGGAGTCAAGGAAATCTCCCTGGAAATCCGGCCGGCCCCGGCCGCCTCTGAATCCGGGCAAGCGTAAGGCGGCGCCCGGGCTGTGTCAAGCGGGGCCGCCGCCGCCCGATGCTGTGGTGCGTATGGCGCCCGGCCGCACGCGGGGTTGACCCCCTCGGCCGGACCGACCACAATAGAACCTCGACGGCAGGCTGGAGCCCGGCGGGCGTTCCGGGAAATGCTGCAAGGTTCCAACAAGCGCGGAAAACCGCCGGGAGCGAGAACAATGAAGGTTCGACTGGTACTCGGCCTGCTTGCCGGATTGGCCGCCGGCGCGTGGCCGCCGGCGCCTTCGAGCATCGCGACCAGGAGAACGTGATCGTCTTTCCCGAAAAGGTCACCGGCCGGTACGTGCGGCTGCGGGCCGTCTCGGAAGTGCGGGGGCAGCGCTGGGCGTCGGTGGCCGGGTTGCGGCTGCTGGTCGACGGCGTCGTGTTCCGCGCGCGGCCGACCGTCAGTTCCCCCTGGCACCACGCCGACGGCACGCCGAAGAGCGAGCGGGAGCGGGAGTACGTCGCGCTGCGGCGCGACCTGCGGCGCGACCAGCACTTCGGCCGCGTGGCGCCCGAAACGTTCCATCCCGAGGCGCTCATCCACGAGGCCGACCGCGACCCGGCCGACGTGGTGCTGCGGCGCACGGCGGCCCTGCTGGCCGACGTGCAGGCGATGCCCGGCGCTCCGGACCTGGCGCCGCTGGCCGCCAGGCTGGCCGCGCTGCAAGAGACCGGCGAGGCGATCGACCCGGACGACCGCGACGCCCGCTACGAGCTGTTCGAGCGAGTGTGCGAGCTGCGCCGCCGGATCGCCTTCTCGAATCCACTCTTGGACTTCGACCGCCTGCTGTTCATCAAGCGGCACCGGGCCACGTTCAACCACATGTGCGATCAGTACTACGGCATCAACGCCAACCCCGGCGGCGCGCTGCACATCCGCGTGCCCGAGGGCGTGCGGCAGGAGGCTGAGGACATCAGCGGCGTGCGGGGCAGCGGGTTGTTCATTCTGGAGGACCCGTTCGGTCCGGAGCCCCGGGCAACCAACGTGCTGGCCGATTCCGCCGTCGAGCGGGGCCGGCTGGAGGGCGAGCGGCTCGAAGGCGGTTCGTTCCTCTCGCCCGACCTTTCCTACGACGGCAAGAGCATCCTGTTCGCGTACGTCGAGTGCCGGGGCGACCGCGGCCACGACTACCACACCGACCCGACCCGCGGACACTGGGACCCCGGCTGGTGCTACCACATTTTCAAGGTGAACGTCGACGGCACGGGCCTGGAGCGCCTGACCGACGGCACGTGGAACGACTTCGACTCGCCGCGTGCCGTTTTTGCGCTTTTGTAGGATGGACATTCTTGTCCGTCTTCGCTATGACGGGCTCGAAAGCCCATCCTACGGAAATGCGCAGTTTTAGCCCGCGGCGAGTATCG
>PWXP01000167.1 GCA_003561895.1 Planctomycetaceae bacterium
CTGCCGAACCCATCTGCCGAACCCATCGCTTCCTTCGCAGCGGCGGAGTGTTTACAATAGGGAGAAATTACAATCGATGGGCAGGTGACTACGGGGGAGCCCCCCAAAAGTTAGAATGTGCCCCCTGAAGGTGTGCCCAGGAGTTTCTGATGCACCAGGTCCTCAAGGCCAAACGACGCAGCCGGCGACGGCAGTCGCCGGGCCCGCGGCCTTCGGTTTCCTCCGAGGAACCCGCGGCGCCGAGTTCCAGCCTGCAGGCCAGCGTTCTGGTGCTCAACCGGCAATATACGGCCGTCCACGTGGTGACCGCCCGCCGTGCATTTGGGCTGCTTTACCGCGAGTTGGCCGAAGTGATCCACGTCGACCAGGGAAGTTTCGGCACCTACAGCTTTCACTCATGGCGCGAGGTGAGCGAACTGCTTGCCGAGGAGAAGCAGCCCCACGACGACTGGATCCGCACGGTCAGTTTCGAAATTCGCGTTCCGAGGGTGATTCGCCTGTTGGGCTTCGACCGCGTGCCCAGGCAGCGGCTGAATCTGAACCGGCGCAATGTCCTCGCCCGCGACGCCCATGTGTGCCAGTACTGCGGGGAACGCTTTCCGACCCCCCAACTGAGTGTTGACCATGTGGTTCCGCGCAGCCGCGGGGGCCAGACGACGTGGGAGAACGTCGTTTGCGCGTGCCTGGCGTGCAATATCCGCAAAGGGGGACAGACCCCCAAAGAGGCGAAGATGCTGCTCATCCACCGCCCCACGCGGCCGAAGCGCAACCCGTTGCTGCTGCTGAAGTTGCATAACCCAAAGTACGCGAGCTGGCGAACCTGGCTGGAAGGCGTGCTGGGGGACGTTGGAGTCGGCGATTGACGCAAGGTGTCACGAGCCGGCCGCGCAATCGGACCCGCCGCGGGTCGGTGTTGACGCGCCGGAAGGGTCGCATATTAGCTCTCTAGGGGAAATAGTTTTTCCCCTGTTAGGGCATTTTTCTCGGACGCCTTGCGTCGGAAGTCGTTGCCGAATATAATAGAGACAGCGTCGTGGGAGTTGCGTCTCGGGCCGAGCGTCGGCTCCCCGGCGCCGGCAGCTTGGCTGCGCAAGGGCGCCGTCTACGATGAGGGGACCGACAACGTGGCACTTTCCGAGATTGACCGAAACCTACTCCAACGATGCCTGGAAAGGAAGCCCAGGGCGTGGGAAGACTTCGTCGACCGGTTTATGGGCCTGATTATCCACGTGATCGATCACTCGGCCCAGTCGCGGAGCGTCCGGCTGCGACCGGAGGAACGCGAGGACCTTTGCGCCGAGGTCTTCCTGACGATCGTTAAGGACGATCTGGCGTTGCTCCGGCGATTCCGCGGCGAAAGCAGCTTGGCAACGTACTTGACCGTGGTGGCCCGGCGGATCGTCGTTCGGGCGATGCTCGACCGGAAGGCGGCCGCCCGGCTCGGACACGGCGTTTCCCAGGAAGCTGTCCAGTCCGTCGCCGATAGCCACGGGGCCGTCGGGGACCGGATCGAAAGCCAAGAGCAAGTCGAGCGACTTCTGGCGGGTCTGAATGACCAAGAGGCCGAAATCGTAAAGCTTTACCACCTGGAAAGCAAGAGCTACCAGGAAATCAGCGACGGCATCGGCGTGCCGGTCAACAGTATTGGCCCCATTCTCAGCCGCGCCCGGGCAAAAATGCGAGGGCCGAGCGTCAGCCAGCCGGCCAGCTAGGTGGGATAGGCTTCCAGCCTGTCGATTTCGGATGACTAAGTGGGATAGGCTTCCAGCCTGTCGATTTCGGATGACAAGGTGGGATAGGCTTCCAGCCTGCCGATTTCGGATGACTAAGTGGGATAGGCTTCCAGCCTGCCGATTTCGGATGACTAAGTGGGATAGGCTTCCAGCCTGTCTTTTCCGCCGACAGGCTGGAAGCCTATCCCACTGACAGCCGGCTTGCGATGCGGATGGCTTCGATCATGCCTCCGGTTTCCGCCCGGCGAGTCCAGGCGATGTCCAGCGCCGTGCCGTGAGCCACACTTGTGCGGATGATCGGCAGGCCCAGGGTGACATTGACCGCCCGATGCATGCCCATCAGCTTCAGCGCAATGTGTCCCTGGTCGTGGTACATGGCTACGACGGCGTCGAAGCGTCCCTCGCGTGCTTGGAGGAAGACGGCGTCGCTGGATATCGGCCCGTCGAGCCGCATGCCCTCGGCGCGCCCGCGCTCAATGGCCGGGAGGATGACCCGTTGCTCCTCGTCGCCGAACAGCCCTCCCTCGCCGGCATGGGGATTCAGGGCACAAACGCCGATGCGCGGACGGGAACCCATCAGCCGGGTCATGAAGTGGTCGGCCAGACGTGCGCGGCCCAAAACGGCCTCTTTGGAAAGCTGCTGCAGCGCGCAGGCCATGGCCACGTGGAGGGTCACGTGCACCACGGCCAACCCGGCCGGGCCGAGCGTGCCGTCGGTCGGAGCCAGGTAGAGCATCATGGCGAAGTGCTCGTCGCCGGATACGCCGCAAATCTCCGCCAGCAGTTCCGTATGTCCGGGGTGCAGATGCCCGGCCTGGCGAAGAGCCTTCTTGTGCAGCGGAGCCGTGGTTATCGCGTCCACTTCGCCGGCCATCGCCAGCCTACCCGCCGTCGCCACGGCGTCGAACGCGGCCTGGCCGGCGCGGGGGTCGATCATACGCGGCGGAACGTCCAGGACGTCGTCGCGGCAGCAGCGGAGGCATGGAATGACGCCCGGCTCCGGCCTGGCCTCCGCAGGCGACTGGATTTCGACCACCTCGACCCCGGTTTGCCATAGGGCGACCGCCCGGCGCATGAGTTCCGGGTGGCCCATCACCAGCGGGCGGCACCAGTCGTGCACGACCGTTTCCGGCCAGGAGCCGGCGATGATTTCCGGGCCGACTCCGGCCGCGTCGCCCATGGTCAGGGCGATGAGCGGGCGTTTTCGTTTGGAACGGGTGCGTTGCGGCATGGCGGAAAGTCCAATCTGCACCATATCATAGTCCCCAACCATATCATAGTCCCCCTTGGCAATTCCGGTAGGGATACCGTATTCTAAGCCCCATGATCGCGTGCGTGCAACGAGTGAGCCGAGCCCGGGTGACGGTCGACGGGGAGGTTTGCGGGCAGATCGGCGCCGGGTTGGCGGTGCTGCTGGGGGTTGCCCATGCCGATACCGAAAGCCACGCCCGGTGGCTGGCCGAGAAGATTGCCGGGCTGAGGGTGTTCGAAGACCCCGAGGGCAAAATGAACCTGGGGCTGGCCGGGGCGGGCGGGGCCATGCTGGTGGTGAGCCAGTTCACGCTGTTGGGCGATTGCCGCAAGGGCCGCCGCCCCAGTTTCACCGGCGCCGCGCCCCCTGAGCAAGCGGAGGCTCTTTACGAAGTGTTCGTCGCCGCCGTCCGCGAGTGGGGAATTGAGGTGGCCACCGGCCGCTTCCGCCGGCACATGGAGGTGGAACTGATCAACGACGGACCGGTGACCCTGTTGGTGGAGAGTTAACGGACCACGCGGTCGATCACCTGCGTGGCGGCTTGACGGACCTGCGGCCGGACGTGCCGTTGGTACTGGTCCATCCAGCCGGGCTCCTTGAAAGCCACGTAGCTGAGCACGGCCAGTTTGGCGAAAGTGGCAAGGTTCGGCCACCACCGCCGGCCCCACACCTTCAGCGCCGTGCCGAAGGAGCGTTTCAGCCGCAGCCGGCCCCGGGCCCACTCGATGCTGTACAGCTCGTCGAGCGCCAGGTGCGACAGGTAGCCGATAACAACCGCCGCGGCCTTGTACAGGCGGATATTCACGTCGCCGGAGGCCAGCAGGAACGCCAACTCGCCGAAGATCACCGCCGCCGGGATGCTGTGGAACATGCCGCGGTGGACCGTGTACATCTTCAGCAGCCGCGCGAAGATGAACCGGATAAACAGATAGGCGGCGGCCCCGGCCAGCACGATCGACTCGCTGGAGATCCCCAACTGCTGCAAGCGGCCGGCCAGCATCATGGGCACCACGGCGGCGCCGAAGGCGAGGCTCTCGCGCAGGGGGACGCCGGAGTCGCTGTCGATGTCGGGCAGCATGCCCGACACGGCGCACAGCCCGCCGGCCAGGATGCAGGTGGGCGGCGGCACGTCGAACATCAGGTAGGCGCCGGCGCCGTAGCCGGCGCCGACGAGCGTGCTGAACGTCAGATGGGTCTTGAAGTCGGCCATGGGTCGGGCTGGGGGCAGCGCGGCGATTCACTCACGCGCGTTTTGTACCCGACCGGTCCCCGCCGCACCAATAGCAATTTCGAGTGATAGCACTGCTGGCAGCGGCCATCAGCTTGCTACGTCTTTTGCTCGCCGGATATGTTCGATTACTTGCTCGGCGCGACGATAGACTTCGGCCGAATCGATGCCCTTGCCCTCATCGAGTTGCCGGAAGCCCAGGCGAACCTTCTCCTGGAGAGTTGGGAGGTCCATGTTTTCCTCGTCGGCAATTCTCAATCGTCGTTCCACGCCCCACTCGTAGCACGCTGCGCGTTCCGTGTCAAGGTAGACACTTCGCCATCCCCTCCGATCGCGCCTACCCTCCCCACCCGGCATTGGCATTCGTCGGGCAGCGTGCTGGCGGTATACTGTTCAGGGTGCCGGCCGGCGTGGGCCGGCCAATCGTCCGGGCATCCCGACCCCAGGAAACAATCCCATGGAAAGCCTGCCGCTGGAACCGTACGACTTGGGGCTACTGGCCGTGCTGCTGGTGACGGTCGTGTTCGGCGCGTGGAAGGGCATGGCGTGGCAGATTGCCTCGCTGGCTTCGGTGGTGCTCAGCGCCGCGGTGGCCATTCGGTTCGGCAGGCCGTTGGCCCCGCTGTTCAGCCGCCACGAGCCTTGGAACCGGTTCGTGGCCATGCTGGTCCTTTACCTGGGCGTGTCGCTGGCGGTCTGGATCGTATTCCGGGTGGTGTCGCGCGCGATCGACCGGGTGCAGCTCCGGGAGTTCGACCGGCAGGCCGGGGCGCTGCTCGGGGGCCTGAAGGGCGTGGCCCTGTGCCTGGTCATCACGTTCTTCGCGGTCACGCTTTCCGAGACCACCCGGCAGGCCGTCCTGCGTTCGTACAGCGGGCATTATATCGCCCGGCTCATCCGCCACGCCGGTCCGGTTTTGCCTGAGGAGGTGCGCGACGTGCTGGGCGAATACATCGACGAATTGGACCGGCGGCTGGATCCGGCGACGCCGGCGGAACCCGGGCCGCTCGACCGGCTGGACGAGGCGGCGCAGGAGGCCGGCGGGGGAGTGGTCGACGGCGTTTGGGACGCCGCGGAGGCGGCCGGCGGCATCGGCTCGGGCGGCGAGCGGTGGTAACCGGCGTGGCAAGCCGGCGGAACGGCCGGCGGCCATAATTCCCGGGAAAAACGGCCGTCTGACCAAACATAAGATACATTATCGGACGTTGGCGGGGCGTCACGCATCGGCCCCATGCCGCGGGAATGCATGCTTCAGCGTGCTGTTGGAGTTCA
>PWXP01000460.1 GCA_003561895.1 Planctomycetaceae bacterium
GCCCAGTGCCGAGCGGCCCCTGCCCATCCGCCGGCAGCGGCAACCCGCACGGCCAACCCCCGACGCCGCGCCCCTGCCCGCCGCCGAAAGCAAAATCAAGTTCACCCTCGACCGCCTCCTGGCCGCCCTGCTGCTCGTGCCCGGGCTGCCGATCATGGCCCTGCTGATAGCGGCCGTGCGCCTGACCTCGCGCGGGCCGGGTATCTTCCGGCAGGCGCGGGTGGGCAAAGACGGCCGCGTGTTCACCCTGTACAAAATCCGCACCATGCGCCACGACGCCGAGGACGGGGTCGGAGCCATCTGGTCGACACGCCATGACCCGCGAACCACACGCCTCGGACGGTGCATTCGCGCGCTGCACCTCGACGAGTTGCCCCAGTTGTTCAACGTGCTGAAGGGCGATATGGCGCTGGTCGGGCCCCGGCCCGAACGGCCCGAGTTCGTGGCCGTGCTCGAAGAGGCCCTGCCCGGCTACCGCCACCGCCTTTCCGTGCGGCCGGGCATTACCGGCCCCGCCCAGTTGCGCCTCCCGGCCGACACCGACCTGTGCTCGGCCTGCCGCAAGCTGGCCGTCGATCTGGAGTACGTCGGCTCGAACGCTCCGGCAACCGACCTGCGCCTGCTGCTATGCACGCTGGTGCGCCTGCCGAAGCTGCCGCTGGGCATGAGCCTCCGCCTTTGCGGTCTCCCCCGCGACTTGGCCCACCCCCAGTGCGCCCGCTGCCAAATGAACGGTCACAACGGTCACGGGGCCATGACGGCGGCCGCCCTGCGCGGCGGCATGGCCGGCCCGGTTTCGGGCGGCAACGGCGCCGGGCTTCCGCTAAAGCCTCGCTAGGCCTCGGCCGCGGCAGGAAATTAGCCGCAACGCGCTGGCGTCCGGTTGTTGTTTCAAGCCAAGCGAACCGGGGCGCTGGGACACAATAACATGACCGGATCGTAGGATGGACATTCTTGTCCGGCGCATGTGTGGCGGGCTGGAAAACCCATCCTACTCGCAGAATCGCACAAGTTGTTTTGGCATCGACCCTTAGGCGGCGCCCTATGGGGCCTGGAGCGCTGCGCGGAACACCTCAAGCTTGTCGGTGATGAGCCTTGAATACGACTGCAACTCGGCCGCCCGCGCCTGGTACTTCACCGCGTTGGCGTAGTCGTTCCTTGCGAAGTAGACGTGGGCCAGAGTGTCGTAGTATGCGCCTTTATTCGGGCTGAGTTCGAGCGACTTGCGCGAGTAACGCAGGGCCTCGTCGAGGTCGCCTTCCGTGTTGCCGATCAGCCACGCGAACTGGTTGTACCACCTCGCTTCGTCGGGAAAGCGCTCGATGTTCTCGCGCAGCTCCTCGGCCGAGGCCCGGATCAGCTCCCGCGTCTCGCGGCGGTACGCATCACTCTGGTTCGGCAGGCGGTACCGGGCAATCAGGGCGTCGAGTTCCCCCGGATCGTCGGCCAGCGCCCGGTCGAGGTGCGCTCGCTCTTTCGCACGATCCTCCAGATTGCGGTAATGCCGCGCCAAGTAGTAGTACCGCTTGGCGCGGGTCATGGCGGGCGTCATCCTGGCGCGGGCGATACCCGGATTCATGCTCAACTGTTCGGCGAAGTCCGGATCGCGTTCGAACTGCTCGACGAGTTCCTCGAGCACCTCCGCGGCCTCCAGCAGCTCGCCCCGGTCGTACAGCATGTGCGCGAAGGTGTGTCGCGCGGCGATGGTCACCAGGTCGTTCTCGACGCCGTTGTCGAGCACGTAACGGAACTCGCGGGCCGCCCACTCCGGACGGCCGCGCCGCCACAGGTTCAGGGCCAGGCGCCGGCGGTCGTCCAGCCAGGTGCGGTTGCTGCCCTGGCGCAGCGCCAAGGCCCGTCCGGCCGTCTGCTCCGCCCGTTCCGCTTTCCCCTGCTCGGCCTGCGCTTCGGCCAGCAGATACAGCAACGGCGCCGTGGTCTGCACCTGACCCGCGAACCGATCTGCCAACTCATCGACTACCGGCCAGGCCTCCTGGGCGATGAGCCACTGGAGCAGTTTTTCGAGGTCGTCGGCATCGCCTTGTTCCAGGGCGAGCAAGCGGCGCATGGCCTCCACGGCCTCTTCCCCGCGCTCCAACTCTTCCAGCCACGCCACCTGGAACCGCAGCAGGGCCGCCACCACGCGGGCATGGACCGCCAGTCCCGGGTGCGCCAGCGCGGCAAACTCCTCATCGGCGAACTCGGCGAAGTGCGAGGCCAGCGCCTCCGGATCCCGATAATGCTCCGCCCAGGCCATAAGCCATCGCCCGCCCAAACGCCGGCTGCCGCCGAGCGACCGGCGAATGGTCTCCACCACCTCCGGCAAGGGCGACGGCCCGGCCGTGCAAACGGCCAGCAGCTCGACAGCCGCCAGTTTCGACATCTCACTCGACTGCTCGAACCGGACGATCCGACACAGCGCCTCCACGCCCAGCGCGTCGGGTAGCCGGGCCAGCTTTTCGATCCGCTCGCGGCGGTCCTCCGGCTTCAGCCATCCGTAGTTCTGCAAAAGCGCCTTCACCTGCGGAGGGTCGTCGTCGCGCGTCCACTCCACCTGCATCAACCGGAGCAGGTAGCGGGCCCGGGCGGCAATCTCCAAATCTTCGTGTGTGGTGGCCGCGCCGAGCGCGTCGAACGCTTCGAAGCCCAGTTCCGACAACGCCTCTTGAGCCTGCTGGCGCGCGTAATAGTCGCTGTCGCCAAGCTGCTCGATGAGCCGGGCAATGTGTTCATCAGGGGACGTGGGGGGCGGCGAGTTTTCGCGCGGGCCACCGAACGCGACCGGCACCGTCCACGCCGCCAGGAAAACCAGAAACCAGGCGACGTACGCTAACCGTTGGCTATTCAAAGGCATACATAACCTCTACGGATGGTAGCCGTTCACAGGGGGACTGTCCCAATTTTCGCGGCGCAAAGGGCGATTTGCCCAATGAGTGACCGTTTCCGCCGCGAAAATGGGACTGTCCCCTTCGCATACCGCGGAGAAAACGGCGTCGTCGCCCCGTGAACGGTTACCCGGATGGGAATGCCGCGGAACCTCGCCCAGACGACCTACCTTCAGCATACCGCGCCCCCCCGCCGCATGGCAACGGCCAGCCACGAAAAAGTCGGCGCTTCCGTTTCTAGGTGCAGGCCGCGCCAATGTAGTAGGCACACGCCGCTGTGCCGTCTTCGAACAAAGCAGCCTGCACCTAGAAACAGAAGCGCACCGTTTTCCCCGTCACGGCTCGATCCCGAGCAGCTCCTCGACGGCTCGATCGACCGCCTCGGGATCGACCGGGCTCTGCGGTTCCGGGAAGGTGTGGACCAGTTCCCCCTCGCGATCGTAAAGGCGCAACTGCGGAACCGGACCCGGCAAACCGAACTTCTCCGACGACTGAATGCCCATCCCGTAACGGCTGATGAAGTTGTCGAACGTCGCCCCCTGGTCCTTGAGAAAGTCGAGCACCGCCGATTCCGACTCCGGTTGGTCGAAGCTTACCGACACCACGCGAAGCCCCTCCTCGGCGAACCGCTCGTGCAGGGCCACCGTGTGGGGAAACAACTCGACGCACGGAATACACCACATCGCCCAGAAATCGACCAGCACGACGTCTCCCCCGTAGCCCGCCAGAACCTCGTCGAATTCCTGCTCGTCGATCACGCGTACGGTAACGGGCCGGGGCTCGGCGGGCGCGCCGGTCTCAGCCTGCTCAGCGGAAAGCGGCAGTTCGTCCGACGGCGTGGCGGCGTCGGCGCCAGCGTCGGCAGGGGGCGACGTATCTTGAGCCGGTTGGTCGGCGTCGTCGGCGGGCGGCCCCTCGACACGGGTGCAGCCCGGGGCAGCAAGCAGTATCATGGCCGCCGCAATCTTCAATGCCGATGCGTTCATGGGCTCGGTCTCCTTGGAACAACGGGGGAACGGTCCCGGCATGACGCCCTCGCGCCCACACCGGCCTGAACCGCTTCAAAACGAATCATTTCCAGACAATGCCGCAGCCGAACTCCCGGGTCACGGGGGTTTCCGGCGGCTTCCCTTCCAAGATGGCGTCGAGGGCATCGCGCAGAAACTGCCGTTCCACAAGGCCCGGGGCCATGTGATCGTCGATGGCGCCCATGTAGGCCACCTTGCGGTCGCCGTCGAGCACGAACACGTGTGGCGTGCACGTAGCGGCGTACGCCTTCGCCACTTCCTGGGTGGCATCGACCACGTAGGGAAAGTTGAACGGCTCCTTCGCGTCGCGCCAATTGCCCAGGTCGTTGCCCGCGGCCCGCTCCTTCATCTTCTCGAAGCTGTCCAGCGGAACCTTCTCAGGGCAGTTGGGGTTGATGGCGATCACCTGGACGCCCTTCGCCCGGTAGTCTCGCTGCAGGGCAATCAGCCGATCCTCATACGCCTGCGAGGCCGGGCAGTGATTGCAGGTGAACACCACGACGACGACGTCCGCATCGGTGTAATCGGCGAGGCTGTGTTCCTGGTCGTCCACGCCCGCCAGTCTGGAAAACTCCGGCGCCTTCTGCGCAATCTCCAAAGCGGCCATGCCGCCACCCGCCATGATCGATAGCACCAGCGCCGCCGCGCCGATTCCGACCGTCCATTTGCCGTTCATGCGAAGTTGCTCCTGGAATTTGTTGGGTTGTGACCGGAAACCGGCGAAATCGTTCGGGGAAACGGTCGCAGTTTTCACGGCTGCCGCGGCCGGATGACTCTACCCGCCAGCCGCCCAAGGTCGCGGCAAAAGGGCGGTCCCCCTGCCGCACACCCGGGGTTTCATAAATCATTCGCGGCGGGGCGGCTTCAGGCAAGCCCGCCGGCAAGCACCCTCCATCCCCACCGCTTGTCTTATTTTGGCGGAAGCCCGAAGGCCTGTCAACCTTTTCTACCGCCGTAGGGGAGATACCACGTGCACCCGCCTGGAAAATCTGGTGAGATTGTGGGATACTGAAAGAACTCGTGTTGCCGGTCTTCCAGGTTGCAATCGTTCACGGGGGGACAGCCCCCACCCTCGCAGAGGTAAGCTGGATATTGGCTGTAGACCACCGTCTTTCGCCGCGAAAGTGCGACGGTCCCCTTCGGCCGGCGGTTACGTGAACGGCTACCACAGGTTTTCTCCACAAGGTTTTCTCCACAAGGAGGGCGAGTCCCATGGATCAGCACTCACAAGGCGACAGGCACGACGACCAAACGTCCAATGCGCCGGCCAATGCCGAACACCCGGCATCGTCAGGCGATGGTGGCCCGACCGAAGGCAGGCGGTTCGATCTGTCGGCCATGCTGAAAAAGAATCCTCAAGCGGCTCGAATTGGTGGGGGCGTGGCCGTACTGGTGGCGTTATTGGTGCTGGCGTGGTTTTTCTTGTTCCGCGGCTCCGACGAGCCGTCTGCGCGTCGACCGGGTAGGCGAACCGACGCGGCGGCGCGGCAGGAGAGGCCCAGGCCAAGTTTGGGCATTGAGGACGAGGACGAGGACGATGCCGACGCCGATCCCGACGCCGA
>PWXP01000607.1 GCA_003561895.1 Planctomycetaceae bacterium
CCCCCGGGCGCGGCGGTCGGCCTCGCCGCCGAGCGCGACGCCGAGGGGGTGGTCCTGCGGGTCGAGGACCAGGGTTGCGGCATCGCCGCCGAACACCTTCCTCGCATTTTCGAACGGTTCTACCGCGTCGATCGCGCCCGCAGCCGCGAGTTGGGCGGCACCGGCCTGGGCCTGTCGGTCGTCAAGCACATCGCCCAGGTCCACGGCAGCCGCGTCGACGTCAAGAGCACTGCGGGGGAGGGAAGCACGTTCTTCATTCACCTCCCGGTCGGCCCGGACACGAGCGAAGCAGCCACGCCGGCCGACGCGGGGACCGGCAACAAGTAACATGACCGAGTATCACTAGCGCCCCGCGGCTGATGCGCCGCATCCGCCGGGTGAATCGCCGCCGCAATCAGCCGCAACGCGCTAGCGTCCGGTTCGTTGGGTACGTTGGATTCCAATGTTGACTGATTGGCGGCACTGCCGCCCTGTGCGTCAGTCTGTCCTCGGCTGCGACAGACGCCCGTGACACGCCTTCGGGCAAACCGCACGCCTTCGTGGAGTGGCCTTTCCTTCGAGCCTAGTCCACCCGTCAAGCACGGAATGGCTCGAACGGCATGGCGAACGTCTCGGCGACGGTGCGGCTGGTCAGGCGCCCATCGACCATGCTCACGGCGTGGGCCAGGCCCTCGTCGTCGGAGCAGGCGGCAGGGACGCCCCGGTCGGCCAACCGCCGCACGTAGGGCGCCGCGGCGTTGCACAACGCGTAGCTGCTGGTGCGGCCGACCGCGCCGGGCATGTTCGCCACGCAGTAATGGACGACGCCGTCGACACAGTACGTCGGGTTGGAATGCGTCGTGGGCCGGGCCGTCTCGGCACACCCTCCTTGGTCGATCGCCACGTCGACGATCACCGCGCCGGGATTCATCAGGCTCAGGTCTTCCCGGAGCACCAGTCGGGGTGCGCGGGCTCCCTCGATCAACACGGCGCCGATGAGCAGGTCGGCCAGGCGCAACTGCTGACGGATCGTGTGACGATCGCTGAAGAGCGTGTTGACGTTGGCGGGCATGACGTCTTCGAGGTACCGCAGTCGGTCGGCGTCGACGTCGAGAACGACGACGTCGGCCCGAAAGCCGGCGGCGATTTGGGCCGCGTTCTTTCCCACCACGCCTCCGCCAAGGATGACGACACGGGCGGGAGGGACGCCGGGAACGCCTCCCAACAGCACTCCGCGGCCCCCTTGCGGCCGTTCGAGGAATTTCGCCCCCGACTGGATGCTCATCCTGCCGGCGATTTCGCTCATGGGGGCGAGGCAGGGAAGGTCGCCCTTGCGCCCGCGCACCGTTTCGGAGGCGATCGCGGTGATGCCCGTTTCCAACAATGCCTTGGTCAGCTCCTCGTCGGCCGCGAGGTGGAAATAGGTGAACAGCGTTTGGCCCCGCCTCAGCAGCGGCCATTCGTCGGGCAACGGCTCTTTGACCTTGACGATCAATTAGACCGCCTCGCCCGACGGGACGATCTCGGCCCCGTTCGCGGCGTAGTCGTCGTCGGCGATGCCGCTACCCGAGCCGGCGCCCTGCTCGACGAGCACGCGATGGCCGGTCCGGCACAGATTTTCCACCCCCGCGGGCAGCACGGCAACGCGGGATTCGTCCGGCTTGATCTCCCGGGGTCCTCCGACAATCATGACTGGCTTTTCCCTATTCGGGGGGGGCCGTGACAGCGGCGCCGACGGCCCGTTCCAGCGAGGCGACGGCCTGCTCGCGGACGGCCTCCCGCCGGTAGAGGTCGATGCGAAATTGCAGCAGCGTGCGGTACGTGTCGAGCAACAGCACGAAGTCGGCCCGGCCGGCCCGGTAGGCTTCGGTCACCAGTTCAAACGCCTCCTCGGCGCGGGGGACGATCTCCTCCTGCAGGATTTCGAGCACACGGTCATGCTCGGTGAACTGGGCATGGAGCGATTGCACCTCGGCGTGGAACCGGTCCTGCGTGGCGGCGTAGCGGCGGGCGGTGGCCGCGGCCTGGCACTGGGCCTCGCGCACCGCGGCGTCCAACCGGCTGCGGTAGATGGGAAGGTTCACCCCCACGCCCATCGCATAAGCGTCGCGGCCGTCGGCCACCGGGCTAAGCCCCGACGAGCCTATCTGAAACCAGTTCAGGCCCACGGTCACGTCGGGCCAGTATTCGCGCTGGGCCACTTCAATGGCGGTACGGTCGCGGACGGCCTCCCGGCGCCAAGCCTCCAGTTCAGGCTGCCACTGGTCGGCCAAGGCCACCAGCGCCCCGGCTTGATGCGCGAGCACGGAGCGGTCGACGTCGGGCTCGGTTTCAATCAAGAGCGTTTGCGGCAGGTGTAGGACCGCGAGCAGCCTTGCTCGGGCCTGCCGCCCCGACTGTTCCAGCTCGATCAGCGACGTTCGCAACGTGGACAGTTCATTCTGCACCGTCAGAACGTCTTCCAAGCCGGTCTCGCCGGTCTGGTAGCGCTGCTCGGTGATCTCGATCACGTCTTCAAGCAGCTCTTCGATCTGCCGGGTTTCGCCGATGGCCCGTTCGACGTAGTACAGGTCGTAATAAGCCTTCTTGACCTGTTCGGTCATTTCCAGTTCGGTGGTCATCACCCGGGAATAGGCGGCCAGGGCATCGTAATGGGCCACTTCGCTCCATAAGGCGCGTTTGCCGAACCAGGGGAACCGCTGCGTGAGGCTCATGGCCAACTGCTGCGGGCCGGCCGCCGTCTGAATTTCCTGTAAGAACACGGTGGTAAGCAGATTCGGGTCGGGCAGCGCAGCCTCTTGGGGAACCCGGTTGGCGAGGGCTCGCGCCCGGTGCCGGGCGGCCTGGACCTCGGGGTTGTTGGCCAGGGCATACCCGACGAGTTGCCCGACCGGCACGGGCGTGGGAAACGGCCCGGTATTCGGCTGCGGGACCGGCTGTGCGGGCGTTTGGGCGTGGCTTGCCGGCGATGCCAGATGAGGCCGCCCGGCTTGGGGGGGCCTGGGAGCGGTCGACTGGGCCTCCGCATGTCCGATCGGGGTCAGCCCGACCCCCGATGCGAGTAGGGCCGTGGCGAACATCCTTCCCCGAAGAAGCGCGGCTGTGAACATCTCTCCCCCTCGTTTGGCGGCATCTGCGGCAGAGTCCGCACATTCGGCAGAGCCGGCCGCCTCGTCATGCTCGGCAAATTCCTCTTGACAGGCGCTATCGTCATCATCGGCGCAAAAAATGATCGGCTTGATCCGAAATCGGAGCGACGCCCAGTGATTCCGATTAGTGGCCGGTGCCTTTCCGCGCGCCTCAACTAGATCATCACTATACTTATCATTCGAGAGGACACCGCCCACAATAGATCCCCCGTGCGCAGCGTGAAGCGGCGTACGGGTTCAACTGAAGGACGATTCGTCAGCCGCGAACGCAACGGGAGGCTACCGGATGGGAAGGACTGCCCGCGGCGCGATCGCGTTGCACAATCGTCTGGAAGACGGTACAATGCAAGGGTTTCGGGACGGGCGGCGCCGTCGTCCCAAGCCGTTCCGTCCGGCTGGTCCACGAGCGGCGGGCGAACGCAGCCGCTTGGCGGATGGGCGGAAACCGAACGCCGAGGAGTGCGTTGGAGACGGGCCCACAGTACATAACTGAATGAGTGATGTACCAAGGCGTTTCATAGGACACCACCCAGTCCCTACCGCAAACAAGACCCCCTCCATGTAGGTATTCCATGTCGCAGATCGTTTCATCAGGCACATCCCCGCACCTCCGGGCCGATCCGGCCCGACGCCGCTACGACGATGTCCGCCAGTTGATCGCCGGTCCGGAGAACCCCACCCCCCTGGTGCGGCTGAACCGCGTGGCGCCGCCCGGCGATTGTGAATTGTTCGTGAAGCTGGAGTGGTATAACCCGTTCGGGTCCATCAAGGACCGACCCGCCTACTATATGCTCCAGGAGATGGCGCGGCGGGGGGGGCTTGACGGGCGGCAGTTGGTCGAGCCGACCAGCGGGAACACGGGCATTGCGCTGGCGGCCATCGCGGCGCTGATGGGCAAGAAGATCACCGTGACCATTCCCGACGGCGTGCCGGAAGAGAAGATCACCATGCTGCGGATGCTGGGAGCCGAAGTGTGGCCGACGCCCGACGACCTGTGCCCGGTCGACCATCCCAAGGACGGCGCCATCGCCCTGGCCCTGTCGTTCGTGCAGGGCGAGGCGACCAAAGACCAATACACGATGCCGTACCAGTACGAAAATCCCGACAACGTCAAGGCCCATTACGAGAACACCGGGCCGGAAATCTGGAACCAGACCGACGGCCGCGTGGGTTGTTTCTATGCGGGATTCGGCACGTGCGGCACGCTCACCGGCGTGGGCCGCTTCCTGAAGGAGCGCAACCCGAACGTGAAAATCGTGGCCGTCGAACCGCACAAGGGGCACCGGCTGCCGGGCATGAAGAACCTCGCGGAATCGAAAACGCCCGGCATCCTTGACCGGAGCGTCATCGACGACGTCGTGCGCATCGAAGATGACGACGCTTATGCCATGACCAAACGGCTCTTCCGGGAGGAGGGGCTCATCGTGGGCCCGACCACCGGCGCCATCGTCCACGTGGCCGCGCACGATGCCGGCCGGCTCCCGGGCCCGGCAGTGGCCATCTCGCCCGACGGCGGGTTCAAGTACACCTCGTACTTCACCGCCCTGCTGGGCGAGGAGGGCCTGGCGCAAGCGTGAATCCCTTGCCGGCCGTCGAACCCGGCTTCCTATTACCCGAGAAAAACCCGATGCAATCCGTCTTTCACCTGCCGCCGCAGTGCGCCGACGACGCCGAGCAGTTCCGGCGGCACATCGAACGCTATCGGAGTGGGGCGGTTTCCGACGCCGAACTCCGCGCCTACCGCGTGCCGCTGGGCGTGTACGAGCAGCGCGAAAACGGCACCTACATGCTCCGCGTCCGGCTGCCCGGCGGTATGCTGCTGCCGCACCAGTTGCGGGCGATGGCCGAGGCGTCGCGCCGCTTCGGCACGGGCGTGCTCCACGTGACCACGCGCCAGGACGTGCAAATCCACGGCGTGGCCCTGGACGACGCGCCCGGAGCATTCGACGTACTGCATTCGGCCGGGCTTTCCACGCGGGGCGGCGGCGGCAATACTGTGCGGAACATCACCGCGTGCGCCGCGGCGGGCGTGTGCCCGGACGAACGATTCGACGTCAGCGCCTTCCCCGCCGCCCTGACCGAGTTCCTCCTGCCCGATCCGCTCTCGTACCAACTGCCGCGAAAGTACAAGATTGCCTTTTCGGGCTGCCCGAAGGACTGCGCGGCGGCGACGGTCAACGACGTGGGCTTCATCGCGGCCCGGCACAACGGCACGGACGGTTTCGCCGTGTATGTTGCCGGCGGACTGGGCGCGCGCAGCCGCGTGGCCGACCTGCTCGAGCCGTTCGTGCCGGCCGATCGGGCGCACGTGGTGGCCGAGGCCGTCAAACGGGTGTTCGA
>PWXP01000360.1 GCA_003561895.1 Planctomycetaceae bacterium
CACTGTGGCGCTCCTTCCTTCTGGGGCTTATTGCCCGGAAATTGAAAAGGAGGAGCGCTACAGTTTTCTCGCTCTCCAGTCAACCCCAGTTTCCCAACTTCCGGGGTTTTCATCAGCCCAGCCCTACCCCGCCAGCCCGCGCACCCAACGCCGCACGCTTTCGGGCAGCGGGCCGCCGTGGGGGACTTCGCCGAGGATGGGATGGGAACAGTGTACGCGGATTTCGCCCGGGTTGCCGGCAACGCTGGGGTCGTTCGGGCGGGGCGCGGGGGTGTTGAGGATGATGCCGGCGATGGGCAGGCCGCGGCGCTCGGCGGCCTCGATGGTCAGGAGCGTGTGGTTGATGGTGCCCAGGGCGTTGCGGGCGACAATCAGCAGCGGGAGACCGAGGTCGGCGGCCAGGTCGGCCATCATTTCGCGCTCGCCCAGCGGGCAAAGCAGCCCGCCGGCGCCTTCCACCAGGACAAAGTCGCTGCGGGCGGTCCAGTAGTCGAGCCCGGTGCGAAGTAGCTCCAAGTCGAACGGCTTGCCTTCGGCCCGAGCGGCCAAGTGCGGGGCCAGTGGCGCAGCGAAGCGTTGCGGACAAACGCGGTCGAGTTCCGCCGGCCGGCCCGCCGCCTCCCACAGGGCCACGGCGTCGCCGGAGACCAACGTGCCGGGCGGGCACGGACCGTCGCCCGAGGCCACCGCACACCCACTGGCCGCCGGCTTGTACACGCCCACGCGGCAGCCGGCGGCGGCCAGCTCGGCCGCCAGCAGCGCGGCGACGTAGGTCTTGCCCACCTCGGTGTCAGTGCCGGTGATGAACAGTCCGCGGGGCATTTCTTTTCTCAGCCGGCACCTGCTACATTGGCGGACGGCACAGGGCCTGTGCCTGCTACATTGTTCGATGGCACGGTGGAGCGTGCGTGGGATAGTGCCGGATGGTACGGCCGGGGCGTGCCTGCTATCTTTTTGCGGCTTATACCTCGAGGAACTCGTCGATGGCTTCCCGCATGACCCCCCGATCGGGATCGACGCCCGTCCACAATGCAATCGCCTCGGCCACTTGCTCGACGTACATCGCCAGGCCCTCGATGGTCGGGCAGCCGTGCTCGGCGGCTTCGCGGATAAGCTGGGTGTCGGGCGGATCGGCCGTCATGTCGGCCACGACCGTCTGCTTGCCGAGCGACTCGATCCGCAGCGGCACGCGGGCGTTGGGGTCTTCCCGGCCGATGGTCGTCGCGTGCACGAGGATGTCGGTCTCCGGCGGCAGTTCCAATTCGCCCTCCCAGGGCAGGGCGACGGCATCGAGTTTGAACGTGGTCTGGAGCCGTTCGGCCAGCGCGCCGGCCCGCTCGGCGTTGCGGCCGTAGATGGCCATTTGGGCGGGCCGCAGCCGCGCCAGTTCACACGCTGCCGCCGTGGCGGCCCGGCCGGTACCCAAAATGGCCACCCGCCGTTCGGCCGGATCGATAAGGCGGCGCAGGGCGGCGACGAGTCCGCGGCCTTCGAAGTTCTCACCCAGCAGGGCGTCGGCTTCGCGATGGATCACGTTGACCGCGCCGACCAGTTCGGCCGTCTCGCCGCAGCGGTCCAACAGCGGGAGGATGGCCTCCTTGTGAGGGTGGGATACGTGCCCGCCGATGAACCCCATCGCCCGTACCCCCCGAATGGCGTCAATCAGGCCCTCCGGATTGACCTCGACGGTGTGGTACACCCACTCAATATCGTGATGCTCGAACGCCTGCTCGACCATGAACTCGGTGGGGTTGCCGCCGGGACGATCGGAAAGCAGGACGAGGATGGGCTGGACAGATTGGCTGGTCACGGGCGAGGTTCCGAAGGGCTTCCGGTGAGAGGCGGCCGACCGCCGAGCCCGCATTCTAGCGCACCATGCCGCGGAATGCAACGCGCTTAGGCGTGGGATAGGCTTCCAGCCTGTCTTTTCCGTCGACAGGCTGGAAGCCTATCCCACGCAAGGCTGGAAGCCTATCACGCAGACCGGCTTACTTGCCGAACAATTGGGTGAAGTAGGCGCCCACCTGGCCCAAGCCCACGCGGGTATGATCGCCCAACATGTTCCGGTGGTGCCCGGGGCTGCGGAACCAGGCCATGTTCACCGCCTGCCCGTCGCGGTGGCCCATGGCGATGTTTTCGCCCGAGGCGGTCGTCCCGAACCGCTGGGCCCGCTCCCGGGGGGTCGCCTTGCCGGGCACGGGCGACTCGTGGGCGAAGAACTGGTGGGTCTCCATATCGTTGGAGTGGTCGCGGGCGGCGGCGCAAAGCCGCGGGTCGATCACCAGGGCCGAAAGGCCCAGCAGGTTCCGGGTGAGATTCAGGGCCAAGACCGCGCGGGCCTCCTCCGGTTCGAGCCGGGCGGCCAACCGGTTGTTCATGCTCAGGACTTGTCGGGTCCGGGGGTCCATCGGGGCGGCCAGGCCGGCGGCCATTGCCTCTTCGCCGGCCAGGTACCCCTCGAAACTTGGCGGCTCCTCCGGCTTGTGCTCGTCGTCGGGGAGTTGCTCGTGGAGGTACACCGCACAGCGCTCCCACAGCCCGCCCGCCACGCCTAGTTGCTCGCGGTCGTCCCGGAGGGCGGGCGATGCCTCCAGGACGTCCTCCCGGTTGACGACGAACATTTCCCGAAGCCGCTCCAGCGCCGGCTCGCCCTGCTGAACAATCAGGTTCTTGGTTAAAGCGGGTTGATGCTGCAAAGCGAGCACCTGGCGGCGCAGCGCGAGTACCTCCTGGAGATCGACGTTGGCGGTGCGGTCTTTCGACAGGGCGGCCGCCTGCCGGTGGAAGGCGTTCCGATACCGCGTCAGTTGCGGCCGGAGTTCGCGCTCGACGGCCTCGTGCAGCGCGGCGACGTGCGCCGGTCCGTTTTCGACGGCGGCCTCGACGATCTCGGCGCGGCGCTCGGGATCGCGCCGGGCCATGCGGAATTGGGTGAGCATGGCCGTGACGGCCCGCCGCTCCCCCGGCCCCGCCGCGCGAGGGCGCGTATCCGCCGAGGCGGTCACCGGCGACGCAAACAACATGAACACGGCTGCCGTTCGGAGAAGCCGCCGGAAGAAACAGGTACTCATGGCTGTCTGCTACTCATGGCTGTCTGCTATCGTCGAACGATCGGGCCCTACGCGCTCTTGTACTTGGGCTCGGGCAGGGGGAACAGCTTGTTGCGGCCGAGGACGACGTCGTCGGTAACGACGTACTTGCTGTCGGGGTCTTGCTCGGGCAGCTCGAACATGATGTCGAGCATCACGTCCTCGATGATCGCGCGGAGGGCCCGGGCGCCGGTGTCTTTTTCCATGGCCCGCCGGGCGATCGCCCGAAGCGCCGGCTCGGTAAAGCCGAGTTCGGCCTTTTCCATGGCGAACAGGGCCTGGTACTGCTTCACCAGTGCGTTCTTCGGCTCCTGCAGCACGCGGACGAGGGCCTCTTCATCGAGCGGGCCGAGGGCCGAGATGACCGGCAGCCGGCCTACCAGTTCGGGAATGAGGCCGAACTGGAGAATATCGTCGCTGGTCACCTCTTGGAGCAGCTCGCCCAAGGCGGCCTCGCCGCGGTTGGAGCCCTGCTGGCCGAATCCGATGGTCCGCTTTCCCAGCCGCCGGCCGATGATGTCGTCGAGCCCCACAAACGTGCCGCCGCAGATGCACAGGATGTTCGAGGTGTCCATCTGGATGTACTGCTGCTCGGGATGCTTACGCCCGCCCTGGGGCGGCACATTGGCCACGGTACCCTCGAGCATCTTCAGCAGGGCCTGCTGCACGCCCTCCCCGGAGACGTCGCGGGTGATGGAAACGTTCTGGCTGGTCTTGCCGATCTTGTCGATTTCGTCGATGTACAATACGCCGCGCTGGGCCGCTTCGAGGTCGAAATCGGCCGCGTGCAGCAGCTTCAGCAACAGGTTTTCCACGTCCTCGCCCACGTAGCCGGCCTCGGTGAGCGTGGTGGCATCGCCGATGGCGAAGGGGACGTCGAGGATGCGGGCGAGCGTTTGGGCCAGGAGCGTCTTGCCCGACCCGGTCGGCCCGATCATCAGGATGTTCGACTTGTCGATTTCGACGTCGGAGCCGCTGGTGCCGTGCATTAGCCGCTTGTAATGGCTGTGGACGGCCACCGCGAGCACTTTTTTCGCCTGGTCCTGGCCGATGACGTACTGGTCGAGCCTCTCGACGATTTGCCGCGGGGTGAGCACCTTGGTGAAGAGCTGCTTGTTGGTGCCGCGGCGGCGGCGTTCCTGCTCGAGGATCGAGTGGCACAGATCGATGCACTCGCCGCAGATGTAGACGTCGCCGGGTCCCTCGACGAGCGGCCCGACGTCGCGGTAGCTCTTTCGACAGAACGAACAGAAGGCGTTTTTCTTGGTGGTACCACTTCCGCGGCGTCCCGTGGTGAATTCGCGTCCAGAAGGCATGCGTCGGTTTTCCCCTTTCCGGCGGTGGTGCTCAACTGAGAATTAGTACGATCGGCAGGGCGCGAGGGTTTGAAAGCCCGCAACCCATTGGGTTTCGGCGGTTCGAAGAACCGTACCAACCGGCATCGCTGTCGAACTCGGTACGAACGGTCCTACTCCTCGCCGTTGTCATCGCCCAGCTCTTGCCGAAGCTGGTCAGTGACGGTGCCTTTTATTGTTCGGTATTCCTCGTCGCTCAGCCCACCCTGGGAATGCAGTTCCCGGAATTTCGCCATCAATTGGTGGGTGTCGTGTTCGTGTTGTGCGGAGTGCGGGCGGATTTTCGCGATGACGTAAACCGCCAATGCCATCAAGACGGCAAGGGCCGCCAGCCCGACGACCAGCTCCTCAATGCCGCCGCGCAGCACCCAACCGACGGCGCCAACGCACGCCGACTGCCCCATCGCCCCGTTCCAAGTGTCGTTTGCCACTTGAAGTATTATGCACGCTCGAGTCGGAAAAGTCCAGCGGGGGACGTAGAGGAGTTGCCGAACACCGCTCTTCGCCCTCGGCACCTCCCATACCAAAACAGAGCGACCCAGATTGCCTAGTTTCTATACCTTTTCCAGGCGATTTTCTCTAAACCCCGTCCTCAAGTCGCCCGAACACGTTGGCCGATACGAATATCGCAAAAGTATGCCGCCCTTGCGGCCTTTCGGGCGAGAAGCGGCATGGAACGCACCCTACCGTAGGATATACATTCGTATCCTTCCCGTAGGATGGACAGTCGTTTCCGTCGGCGCAACGATCGACAGGAATGTCCACCCTACTTTGGAGGGGTAGTCTACAACTCGCCTTCCGGGGGAGTCGGGCCGTTTGCATCGGCTAGCCCGGATTATTCACGAACGGGCGGCGTTCGGCGCACGTTGCGGTAGCGGAATTCGTAAAATTTCCGACCTATACTCGCCGCGTGCCGTTTTTGCGCTTTTGTAGGATGGACATTCTTGTCCGTCTTCGCTATGACGGGCTCGAAAGCCCATCCTACGGAAATGCGCAGTTTTAGCCCGCGGCGAGTATA
>PWXP01000577.1 GCA_003561895.1 Planctomycetaceae bacterium
CCAGCGTCGGGCACATGCCCAGAAGCTGCCGGTACACCGGGTTCTCCGGCAGGATGCCGTTGACGAACCGTTCCAGTGCCGTGGAATCGTGGTTACTCATGGGTGTTCATAGTTCCCGTAAAGGCTCCCGTAAATTCTCGATAGCGGCATTGATGATGTGGGCGACGCTTTCACTGGACATGGTGGCCCCGGTGACGGCGCGGATCTCGTTGCCGTCGGCAGCCGGCGCGTCCTTGACCACCCGCAACGGGGCGGCGGCCGACTTGCCCTGAAACTGCCCGCGGAACTCCTCGGCGGCGATGAAATTACCCAGGCCGGGCGTTTCCCTCTGGTCGAGCACGTAAATGCCCGTGATGGTGTTCAACGCGGGGTCGAGCCCGACGAGCAGATCGATCCGATCGGCGAAGCCCAACCCGCTGGCCGGCAGGGCCCAGCCGGCCGGCGTTCCCTCCGGGGTATGGGCCCGATAGACCCGCGCGGGCCGGCCGTCGAGGCCGACGATGGTGTGTTCGGTGGTTTGCGCGGCCTCGGCGCCGGGGAGGACTCCGGGGACGGCGCGAAGCGTTTCCGCGCGGCGGTTCGCTTCGATCCTCGGCCCCAACGACGTTTGCACGCCGGCCAGCGCGCCGCCGTACACCAGTCCTAGCAGGATGACCAACCAGGCTTGGCGAAGATAGCCGCTTTCAGGTGTTTTCGAGTCCATGGTGCATTCGTTGGGGGGTCTCTTGACGAGGTAAGGGGTGGAGTCGCGCAGCGGGATGCGTCTTTAGGGAGCCGCCACGGGGCCACCCATCGGCCGGGGAATGGTCCAGCGATTCAGCAGGGGAACCGCCGCATTCATCAGCAGCACGGCAAACATGACCCCCTCCGGATAGCCGCTGAAGACGCGAATCAGCATCGTCAGCACGCCGATCCCTGCACCAAAGGCCAACTGGCCGCGGCGGATGACCGGGCTGGTAACCGGATCGGTAGCGATGAAAAACGCCCCGAAAAAGAAGGAGCCGGTGAACATATGGTACAGCGGCGGGAACATCGTCAGCCCCGCCGCGTAAAACACTTCGGCACACACGTAGCCGCTGAGGATCATGCCGGCGGGAATCGCCCACGCCGCCGACCGCCGAAAACACAGGTACAGCCCGCCCAACAGCAGCGCCACCGCGCTGGTTTCGCCGGGCGAACCGTTCAGGTGGCCGACGAACAGCGGCCAGAGCCCCTCGACGCCCATCGCCCGCGTCACCTCTTCCGCCGCCATCAGCGGGGTGGGTTCGGTGAGCACCTCCAGGCTCGATTCCAGGACCACGTAGCCCGCCGCGCCGAGTTCGCGGGCGAAACTCAACATGACAAACGCCCGGCCCACCATGGCCGGGTTGAAAATGTTGTACCCCAGTCCGCCGAAAACGGCTTTCCCCAATCCGACGGCCATTACCGAGGCCAGCACGCCAATGTACCACGGCGCCGCCCACGGCAAGGAGAGCCCCAGGATGACGCCGGTCACCGCCACGGAGCCGTCGGCCAGCGAAAGCGGCTTCGCGCGGGCGCGGCAGCATACCATTTCGGTGGCCAAGCAGGCCAGCACGCAGACCCCCACCTGCACCACGGCAAACCAGCGGAACACCACCACGGCGATGCCCAGAACCGGCAGCAGAGCGATGAGCACGTCGATCATCATCCGCCGCGTGCTAGAGTCCGCCTCCGCCACGTGCGGCGAGGGGGCGACTTCAATCAGCGGCAGGACGGGCGAAGCAGGCATGTTCGATGGGGACGTTGGAAATCCGGGGAGGGAGACTGGGTTACGACCGGGCCAGGACCTTTCCCAGGCGAATCAATTGGACCAGGGGGAGTTGTGCGGGGCACACATAGGCGCAGCAGCCGCACTCGATGCACGCGGCAACATGGTGCCGCCGGGCCAACTCGGCGTTGCCCGCCCGCGCCGCCAGGCCCAGCTTGGTGGGCACCAAGCGCATGGGGCACACTTCGACGCATCGGCCGCACCGGACGCACGCCGTTTCGGCCGCGTGCCGGACCTCACGCTGGGAAAGCACGGTGATGCCGCTGGTGCCCTTGGTCACCGGCGTGTCGAGCGTGCCGAGAGTGAAGCCCATCATGGGCCCTCCGGCGACGACGCGGGCGGCGTCGTCGCGCAGCCCGCCGCAGTGCTCGATCAGGTGGCGAACGCTGCTGCCGAGGGGCACCAGCAGGTTGGCCGGCCGCCGGATTCCGCCGCCGGAAACGGTAACCACGCGGTGCGCCAACGGCCGGCCGCGCACGACGGCCCGGGCCAGCGCCGCCGCCGTCCCGACGTTCAACACGACCACACCCACGTCGAGCGGGAGCTTGCCGGTGGGGACCGCCCGTTGGAGTAGGGCGGCGATCAGTTGCTTTTCGCCGCCCTGGGGATACTTGGGCTTCAGCACGGCCACTTCGACCTCCGTGCCCTCGGCCGCCCGGCGGAGCGACCGGATCGCCCGGGGCTTGTTCGCCTCCACGCCCACCACCACGCGGCCTGCCCCGGTGGCGCGCTGCGCCAACAGGGCGCCGGCCAGGATGGGGCGCGGAGCAAATTGCATGAGTTGGTCGTCGGCGGTCAGGTAGGGTTCGCACTCGCAGCCGTTGACCAGGAGCGTGTCGATGGGAGTGCGTTCCGGGGGTGCCAGCTTGATGTGCGTGGGAAAGGCGGCGCCGCCGAGGCCCACCAGACCGGCCGCGCGCGCCGCGTCGCGGATCGCCTCCGGCAAGTAGCGGCTCAGGCCGGTGAAGGGGTAATCGCCCCCATAGACATCCTCGAGCAGCGCGTCGCCCTCCAGCGGCTGCCGGTCCGCCACGGCAATGGGGACCGCCGGCACGTGCCGTCCGTTGGGCAGTGTGACCATGGTCGCCCGTTCCACCTTCCCCCGCACGCTGGCGTGGACCGGGGCCGCGACGGGGGCCGTCGCCTCACCCACCACGTCACCCGGCTCGACCTCTTGACGCGGCTTGACCGTCGCCAGACACGTCGCGCCAAGGTGTTGGAGCAAGGGAATGCGGACCTTGGGAGGGCTGGCAATCGCCTCGATTTGGCTATTCTCCGCCAGGCCCTTGCACTCCCTTGGGTGGACTCCTCGGGCAAAAGTGCGGCGGGCGGCCGGAGCACAAATGGACATTCGGAACAGTTTCTCCCAACAATCGATGGACAGTTTATTCGGACGATCCCTGGCAACACGAACAACCAGTTGGCCCAAATCCCAGGCAAATCGCGAACCATGCCACGACGCCCGAATAAGTTTTATTTTCGTAGTAAAAGGACCTTTTGACAACCCCTATTTCGCATGGTGCCGCCCCACCGCGACAATTCCCGCAACCGGAGGGCCCGAGCAAGCAACCGGAGCCCCGCCGGAACGTCGGTCGCTGCCCGTTTCGTCGAGTTGTCAGTTCGGGCCGAACGGGCCACCGTGGCGCGCGTAGAGCCACGAAGCACGGATGTTAGCCCGGATTATTCACGATAGGTAGGGAGGGGTCAAACAAGCAGCTTCTTTGGGGGGGCATCGGTCGCTGCTGCGGGCGTGCTTCCAGGCAAGCGGGCTGCAAATCAGCTCGATTGCGGCTTGTGCGGACCCACCAACGATGTGCGCGAGCTTGACCCTACGTATACGAATAATCCGCGTTAGCGCGTTTGGGCGGCGGCGCGGTTGATGGGCGTGTGCATGTAGTGGCTGCCGCCGTTGTAGGCGGGCACTGCTTCCGGGGTGCCGCGGCGCGCCCAGCCCCTCCGGCCCATTGGTCGGCGATCCCTGCCCCGCCTCACCGCCGACGATGATGCCCGGCCCGCAAACCTCCGCGCCCGCCCCCCCGGCATCGGCGCCACGGGGCATCGAGACCAGGACCGTCTTTCCCGGCCGGCGCTGCTTCCCGCCTCTATCGCCCTCCCCGATCGAGGATAATCTCGCGGGAAGGTTCGGTCGGCTGCGGCCGGGTCAGGTGATTTTCGCCGTGGGCGGCGGGATAAGGGCTCGTGGGGGAGGGCGCCGTCGTGGCGATGTCGGACTGCTGCCGCGGCCGCTGGCCCGCCGGATACCACCCGTCACTGGAGGCGATCTGGCCGGCCGAATCGTTTCGGGGCGCGGTGGCCGGCGGCTTGGGATTGCGCGCCGTCTCGTCGGCCGCCACCACGCTGCCGGGCGCATAGCCCGGCCGACCCCGCGGCTCGCGGTGAATCAGGTTGGGCTCGGGCCGCTCCCGTTGATGGCTGACTGCGATGACCTCGGCCCCTGGTTGGGCCTCAGGCTGCGACGACGGTGGTAGCTGGGGAGAGCCTTGCCGGACCCACGCCAGCCAGGTCTGCTGAAGTTCTCCCGTCGTGTCGATGCGGTAATGGCGTTCGATGGCCCCGCACCAGTCGTTCGTTTCCATCCCGTCGCCGACGAACTCGACGTACTTCCGCCGCCCGCCGAGCTGGATGAGGTACTCGGCCAGCGAGTGGGCTTGGGCGTATAGGGGCATGATGTCGGCCGGGTATTCGCGCATGGCGAACATCTGATTGAAGGCGATGCCCCGGCCGGTGCGCAGAAACTGGTGGAGCATCCGCCGGTGCTTGTTGCGTTCGCTGACGTGCTCGACGCTGGTGGCGGCGCCCTCGTCGGCCCAGCGGGGGATCGGCTGCCGGAAGTGGCTGGCCAGGATCATGTGCGTGATCTCGTGCGGCAGCACCGAATCGAGAACCCGTTCCCGCGAACCCTGGATGCTCATCCGCCAGCCGAACACCTCTCCCCGGTCGAAGTAGAACGTGGTGGCGCCGCCGGCGCCCAACTGCGGGCCCACCCGAACCGTCATCCGGCAGGGCTGCGACCAGTTGGGCAACTCCTCACCCAGCCACGAAACGGCCAATTCGCGCCGCTGTTGCTCGGCGGCCAGGGCGAATTCGCGGGCGAGTTGCGGGTTATGAGTTTCGACAATGAAGTTGGGCGTCTGAAATCGGGCGCCCGTGGCGACGGCCAGTGCCGCGACGATCAGCGCGGCACGCACTGCGCGAGCATCCATGCTCTTTCCTGCTTTCTCCGTAAATCATGGAGGCGGCGGCTCGGCCCCGTCCTTGAGGCCGAACGCGATGTCGTGGCACAAAGCAAATGGCGGGCCAAACGCTCCCGGGTCCCCCGGAATTGCTGCCCCGACGCCGCCGGACGAGCGGCGGAAAGTCAGGTATCCCGGCCGAAGACGGACAGGAATGTCCATTCAACTCGGGTAAACGTTTCAACATCCGGTCTGCCGCTCGCCGAGCCCCGTTCGCCGGAGACCCATGCCTCCTGCCGGCTCGCCGCCTTGCGGCGGTGCTCTCGTGTCGTGGTTTGTAACAATTGCAAAGATAACCGACCCGGCCTCGATCGCAAACCCCAATTTCTCGGCTTCTGCCCGGCGATTGGCGGAGCGGAGTGTACCGGCGATGGCAGTTCCCCTTCTTATCGAGGGGTCCTACTTATCGAGG